>JANOMD010000091.1:0-4139 GCA_031420135.1 Rhodoferax sp.
AGCACATCCGTGCCGTACAGCGCGTCATACAGGCTGCCCCAGCGCGCGTTGGCGGCGTTGAGCGCATAGCGCGCGTTCAAAACGGGCACCACAAGCTGGGGTCCAGCCTGTTTGGCAAGCTCCGCATCGACATTGGACGTGGTGGTCTTGACCTTTTTAGGCACCGGCACCAGGTAGCCGATTTTTTCGAGGAAGGCGCGATAGGCCTTCATGTCCTTGATGCCGCCTGGATGGGCAACGTGCCAGGCGTCCAGTTCGGTCTGCAGGCGGTCCCGTTCGGCCAGCAAGGCAATATTTTTGGGTGCCATGTCGGCCACCACCGCGTCAAAGCCGGCCCAGAACCGTTGCGGGGTGATGCCGGTGCCGGGCAATACCTTGTCGTTGAGGAAGGCATGCAGATTGTTGGCCACTTGCAGGCGGTGAACGGTGACCAGAGGGGGGTGTGCTGACATTGAATATTCTCCAGAACTCAAAACGATTGAAAACCAAACCAGTGAAAATTAAACCAGTGAAAGCACATCGCGCAGGCTGGTTCCGATGCGGGTGGGCTGTGTGCCCAATTCTTCAAATGGCGCATTTTGCCGGTTGACCCACAGGGTCTGATAGCCAAACCAGGTGGCTGCCAGTGCGTCCCAACTGTTGCTGCTGACAAATGCAATGCTGGACGCTGGTCGCGCGCAGGCGGCCTCGCCCAGGGCATAGGCGTCGGGGTGGGTCTTGTATTTGCGGATGCCGTCGACGCTGATCACGTGATCCAGCAGGTCGCCCAAACCGGCGGACTTGACCGCCATCGACAGCATGCCGGGGTCGCCATTGGACAGGATGCCGATGGCAAGCCCTTTGGCTTTGAGCGCCAGCAGCACTTCGCGGATCTCCGGGTAGAGGCTCAGGTGGTGGTATTGGCTCATGAGCTGATCCATCGCGCCCGCATGGGCATTCATCGCAGCGGCAGATCGCATCAGCGGGTCCTGCACCACCAGCTTTTTGATGGCATAGGTGAGTGCGGCGCGCGTCAGCTCCCAAAACGGGCGGTAATGCGCGCCGTGGTTGCTGGTGGTGACCAGCCGGGTGTATTCGATCTGCTTGTCGCGCCAGAGAATGCTGAGCGCCTGACCATGACCGGGGTAGAGTTTTTCGGCCAGCAGCGCGACGCTGTAAACATCGAACAGCGTGCCATAGGCATCGAACAAAACGGCTTGGGGCCTGGGTGCAGTGGAGAAAGATGGCATCCGTCGATTTTATTGGAAATGGATACGGCTATTTGCGGTCAATCAATCCAATGATTGCAGACACAAATACGGGTGATCCTTCGCTTCGCGGGCCCGGCCTACGCACTGGTTTGCAAGCGTGACACAGCATGCAGCCCGAAAACCCCCACCACAATGAACCCGATGCACACCAGCTTGAGTGCGGTGGCCGGCTCGCGAAACCAGAATATGCCAATGGCTACGGTAGCTACGGTACCCACACCTGACCAGACCGCATAGGTAATGCTCAAGTCCAGCGTTTTGACGACCAGCGCATTGCAGCTGAAGGCGGCGGCATAGAAGGCAAACATCAGGATGGACGGTGCCAGGTGGGTGAAGCCATGCGATAGCTTCATGCTGGTGGTGCCCGCCACTTCAAACGCAATGGCAATGGAAAGCAGCGCCCAGGCCTGGGTGATGCTGGGGGTATAGGACTGTAAGAAGCTGACCACTATAGTTGACTGATGTTGAATTTCGGGGAAGTTGGCTGGCGGTCGCACCGAAGTGGCGCGCAGTGCATTATCCTGACAAACCAATTATCCTGTCGTACCGAATGACCGCTTCTTACAACCAGATTTCCATTGAAAAGTACCGAAGCCGCGCTGAGGGTTACGACGCATCAGCCGCACGGACCATGCCGCTGAGACGGCGCACCATCGACCTGCTGCGCCTGCGCCATGGCGATGTGGTGCTGGATGTGGGGGCTGGCACCGGCCTGAGTTACCCACTGTTGCTGGACGCCGTGGGGCCCGTCGGCCGCGTTCTGGCCTTTGAACAAAGTCCGCAGATGTTTGCGCAGGCGCAGGCGCGCTGCGAGCTTGCGGGCGATCACATGGCGTACCAGCGGGTCTGGCACCAGTGTGAAGCGGCTGACAAGGTGGTTCTGCCTGAGCCTGCGGATGCGGTGCTGTTTAATTACGTGCATGATGTCACGCGCATGCCCGTGGCAATCGCCAACATCATGCGCCAGCTCAAACCCGGCGCGCGGGTGGCGATGGCGGGCATGAAGTTTTTCCCGTGGTGGACCGGCCCGTTGAACCTGCTGGCCTGGGCCAAGAACCGGCCCTACAACGCCATGGCCTCGGATTTATGGGCGCCGTGGGACATTGTGGCTTGCTACTGCGAGAATTTTGAGCGCCAAAGCACCCAGGGTGGGATGGGCTATGTCGCCCACGGAATCTTGAAATGACGGCCCTGCCCTACGCGGGCATTCGGGTGGTTGAGTTCACCCACATGGTGATGGGTCCGGCCTGCGGCATGGTGCTGGCTGACCTCGGGGCCGAGGTCATCAAAGTCGAGCAGGTTGAAGCCGGTGATGGCGACAGCGGCAAGCAAGGCGATGCCACGCGCTACCTGATTGGCTCGGGCGCGGGGTTCTTCCCGCTGTTCAACCGCAACAAGAAAAGCCTGGCGCTGAATTTGAAATCGCCCGAAGGCCTGCAGGCCGCGTTACGGCTGATTGGCAGTGCCGACATCGTGAGCGAGAACTTCAAGAGTGGCACCATGGCCCGGCTGGGGCTGGACTACAGCAGTCTGAAGGCCTTGAACCCGCGCCTCATTTACGTCAGCCACAAAGGGTTTTTGCCAGGACCGTACGACCACCGCACGGCATTGGACGAAGTCGTGCAAATGATGGGCGGGCTGGCCTACATGACGGGCCGCCCGGGCGACCCGCTGCGCGCGGGCAGCAGCGTGAACGACATCATGGGCGGCATGTTTGGCGCCATCGGTGCCATGGCGGCGTTGGCACAGCGCGAAAAGACCGGATTGGGTCAGGAGGTACAAAGCGCCCTGTTTGAAAACAACGTGCTGCTGGTGGCGCAGCACATGATGCAGTTTGCCGTGACCGGCAAAGCGCCCGACCCCATGCCCAGCCGCATTTCTGCCTGGGGCATTTACGACGTCTTCACTGTCCTGCGCGGCGAGCAGATTTTCCTGGCAGTGGTCAGCAACGCGCAGTGGCTGGCGTTTTGCGATGCTTTCGATCTGCCTGCCCTCAAAGCCGACGCGCGCCTGGCCAGCAACAACGACCGCGTGCGGGCGCGCGACTGGCTCATGCCCCAACTGCGCACGCACCTGGCGGCTTTTGACGCCGCCACGCTGAGCGACCGGTTTGCCCGTCATGGCCTGCCGTTTGCCCCCATCGCCAAACCGCAAGACCTGCAGGACGACCCGCACCTGCTGGCAACGGGTGGCCTGGCCTGCATGACGCTGCCCGACGGACGCGCCGCCAAAACGGTGCTGCTGCCGATCACGCTGGACGGCGTGCGCCCCGGTGTGCGGCTGAATCCGCCGCAGCCTGGTGAGCACAGCGTTGAATTGCTGACCGAATTGGGTTACACGGCAGTCGAAATTAAAATGCTCACTAATAAATAGCAATTTATCTATAAAATACGAGAGCGGGAAGTACTTTTTATTGGTATTTTCGTCAAAAATGACGCCAATATGCCTAAATTGGGTATTTGGGACGGAAAAAACCGGCTTTTATTACAAAAAGTCGGTTACTTATGCCTCTAGCTCTCGTACTATATACATAGTTTGCTATATATAGTGTAGCAATTAATGACTGCGATAGCAACCATTCAACGCACCCGCCGGGCATCGCATTCCAGCAGGCAACGTACGCAAGAGGCGCTCCTGGGCCGCTCGGCTCCTTGGGTGAACGTTTCACCTGAGACCGGCCAGCCTGCGTGTTTTCCCGGCTTTAGTACATTAATGGAGATTCAAATATTACGATGATTCACCTGCACCAGGAGCGCCATGCTTGACACATTGATTGACCGCTTTTGCAAATTTCTGGGCGTGTTGATGGCGGCCGGCCTTGCCGTCATGGTGGTGCTGGTGTTCATCAACGTTGTCATGCGTTACGCTTTCAATTCCGGGATCACCGTG
>JANOMD010000092.1:0-22423 GCA_031420135.1 Rhodoferax sp.
GCGCGGCGTGGTGGGCGACACCCGCATCCGCGCCTTCAGCGGCGTGCTGACCGATCCGCCCCTGCCCGAAGGTTCAGTGCGAACGGTGCTGCGCGGCGACTCCAGCGCCGAAGTGCCGCGCCTGGTAGTCACGGCGCGCGCGCTGCTGGAAAACCTGGAGCGCATGTCGGGCGAGAATTCCAGCCTGAATGCCAGCATTGGCAACATGCAGACCATCACCGGCACCATCAGTGCGGGCATGGCCGGGCGTTTCGGCGTGATGGGCACCTTGTTGGGCGGCGAGACCAATGCGCAGAAGGTCATCACCGCGCTGGACACCACCAACGCCCTGCTCACCAAAGCCGACCAACGGATTTTTGGCAGCAAGGGCGTGATGGACGAAACCCAGGCGACCGTGGCCCAGCTCACCGCGTTGCTGGTGGATGCGCGCAGCACGCTGACCCGCGTCGATGGCGTGCTGCAAGAAGCGCAGGGCGTGGCGGTAGAAGTCAAAGGTGTGGCGGTGCAGGCGCAGGGCGTTGCCTCGGAGGCCCGAGGCGTGGCCAGCAACATGCGCATCGCCACCACCGACCTGAGCTTGCTGCGCACCGAGGTGGATGCCTCGCTGCGGCGCATCAACAGCCTGGTCGAAGAGATCAACCGCAAATGGCCGTTCAAGCGGGAAACCGAGATCAAGCTGCCGTGATGCAAATTCGTCCCCAAAAACTCGCATCGGCTGGCTGGAGCACTGGCTGGATATTGCTTCTGGCCGCCTGCGCCAGCGGGCCGGTTCCGCCCGACTGGCAGTCCAACGCCCTGGGTTCGCTCAAGGGGTTTACATCGGCCTATCTGGCCGGCAACAGCAAGGTGTCCGATTTTGAATTTGCCCGCGCCAAGGGCGACATCGCCAGCACCGGGCGCATCGACCTGATCGCCCGCGCCGAGCTGATTCGCTGCGCGGTGCGGGTGGCCAGCCTGGAGTTTGACGATTGCCAGGGCGCGCGGGAAACCGCGGCCGATGCCGCCGCACCCGAGCGCGCCTACGCCCACTATTTGAGCCCGCTGCACTCTGCGCTGGACGCGTCGCAGGTGGGCTTGCTGCCCGAGCAGCACCGCGCTGTGGCTGCCGCGCGCGACGACGCCGCAAGAAACGCCAGCCTGCCGCAAATCAAGGACCCACTGGCCCGGCTGGTTGCGGCAGGTGTCCTGTTTGAACGCGCTCAGATATCGCCCGGCAGTGTCGATCTGGCCGTCAATACCTCGTCGGACCAGGGCTGGCGCCGGCCACTGCTGGCGTGGCTCGGCGTGCAAGTCAAGCTGCTGGAGGCGGCTGGCGACACGGCGGGCAGGGCGCAAGTGCAGCGGCGAATCGACCTGGTCCTGAGCAACGCTGGCACCGTTCCCGCGCCTGCAACTGCGCCCGCGTCAATCCCGCAACGCCCTTGAGGTTCTAACCCACCAGGCTCTGGTTTTTGCTTTAGTGCGAGCCGCCCACTGCCACGGCTCATAATAAGTTAGGGCATTTTAGGTCGTGAATAGGGTCGGAAATCGAAAAAACCAATAAAATTAGCCTCTAGCTCCCGTATCGTATAGATTGTTTGCTATTTTAAAAATAGCTACTGAAGCGACTGCAGCGAGTACAGCGACTTTGCCGGAGCGGCAAAAACTGGTAGGGCGTCACAGACTTGAACTGTGGACCAAAGGATTATGAGTCCTCTGCTCTAACCAACTGAGCTAACGCCCCCTCAGGGCTCTTTTGAAGCCCTCACCAGACCCGGATTGTAAGCGGCACCCCAGTGGCCACGGCTTGCCCTTGCCGGGCTATTTATGATGGCTCAGCGCGTTGCTGACCAGCTTTGAGGTGATGTCGACAATCTGGATCATGCGGTCGTAGGCCATGCGAGTCGGACCGATCACGCCCAGCGTGCCGACGATCTGGCCATCGACTTCGTAGGGCGCGCTGACGATGGACAGGTCTTCAAACGGCACCACCTGGCTTTCGCCACCGATGAAAATACGCACGCCGTCGGCCTGGCCGGCAATATCCAGCAGGCGCATCAGTTGGGCCTTTTGCTCGAACAGGTCAAAAGCGCGCCGCAGATGGCCCATGTCGCTGGAAAAATCCGTCACCGCCAGCAGGTTGCGCTCGCCCGAGATCACCACTTCGTCCTTCGTGTCAGAAATGGCTTCTGAACTGACGTGGACGGCGGCTTGCATCAGCGCGGCAATTTCCGAGCGCAGCGATTCAACCTCGTTTTGCAGCCGCTCGCGAACCTGCTCCAGCGCCAGCCCTACATAGTGTGTGTTGAGGTAATTGGCCGCTTCGACCAGGTTGGCCTGCGTGTAATCGACTTCGGTGAAGATCACGCGGTTTTGGACATCGCCTTCTGGCGAGACGATGATGACCAGCAGGCGGCGCTCTGACAGCCGCAAGAATTCGATGTGCCTGAAGACTGAACTGCGCCGTGGCGCGATCACCACACCGACAAACTGCGACAGGCTGGACAGCAGGTTGGCCGCGTTCGAGATCACTTTTTGCGGCTGGTCCGGTGCCAGGCTGTGCGCCGCAAACTGGCCGCGCTGCACCGTGAGCATGGTGTCAACAAACAGGCGGTAGCCGCGCGCTGTGGGAATGCGCCCGGCGGAGGTATGGGGGCTGACGATCAGGCCGAGTTCCTCCAGGTCCGACATCACATTGCGGATGGTGGCCGGCGACAGCTCGATGCCCGTGGCCCGCGAAAGCGTGCGCGAACCGACCGGCTGGCCGTCAGCAATATAACGTTCAACCAGCGCCTTCAACAACAACTTGGCACGATCATCCAGCATCGCTTCATTTTAGTGATGTAATTTGTGAATGAAATCGATATTCCGGCATGTCGCGCTGATCGGCAAATACCAGACAGTGGCGTCGGGCGCGTCAGGTGCGGGTTCGCGCAGCGCGCTGGAGGATGTTGCCCATTTTTTGCATGACAACGGTTGCGAGGTCGCGTTTGAGGCCGACACCGCCAGAAACATGGGCATTGTGGGTTACCCGGTGCTGGAGGTCTCTGCGATTGGCGCGCAGTGTGACCTTGGCCTGGTGGTCGGTGGCGACGGCACCATGCTGGGAATCGGTCGCCAACTGGCGCGTTATGGCGTGCCGCTGATTGGCATCAACCAGGGTCGGCTGGGCTTTGTCACCGACATTCCGTATGAGGGTTACCAACCCACGCTGGGCCCGATGCTGGCCGGTGCGTTTGAAGAAGACCACCGCAGCCTGATGCATGCGAAAGTCATGCGCGACGGGCGCTGTGTATTCGATGCGCTGGCCATGAACGATGTTGTGGTGAATCGCGGCGCCACGTCGGGCATGGTGGAACTGCGGGTTGAGGTGGACGGCCATTTCGTGGCCACTCAGCGCGCCGACGGGCTGATCATTGCGACACCCACCGGGTCAAGCGCGTATGCGCTGTCTGCGGGCGGGCCGTTGCTGCACCCGTCCATTTCGGGCTGGGTGATGGTGCCGATTGCGCCTCATACCCTGTCGAACCGGCCAGTGGTCATTGCCGATGTTTCGGAGATTGCGATCGAGGTGGTTGCCGGGCGTGACGCCAGCGCCAACTTTGACATGCAGTCGATGGCTTCGCTGTTGCATGGTGACCGCATCATTGTCACCCGCTCGGCCCACCACGTGCGCTTTTTGCATCCCAAGGGCTGGACGTATTTTGATACGCTGCGCCAGAAGATGCATTGGAATGAAGGGGTTGCCTGAGCATGTCACTCAAACGCATCGTGCTGCGGGATTTTGCAATTGTCAGCGAGCTTGAGCTTGAGCTTGCGTCCGGCTTCACGGTGCTGACCGGTGAGACGGGCGCGGGCAAGTCGATTCTGATTGACGCCGTGCAGCTCGTGACCGGTGCACGGGCTGACCCGGGTGCCATTCGCGAAGGGGCAACGCGTACTGACGTGACGGCCGAATTTGAATCAACGCCAGTCGTGGCAGGCTGGCTTGGCAATGCCGGGTTTGATGGCAGCGACTCGCTGCTGCTTCGGCGCACGGTCGACTTGCAAGGCAAAAGCCGGGCCTGGATCAACGGCAGCCCGGCTACATCAACCCAGTTGCGTGAAATTGGCGAGCAGTTGCTGGACATCCACGGCCAGCACGCCTGGCAAAGCCTGACGCGTCCTGACGCAGTGCGCGGCCTGCTGGACGCCTACGCCAAGGTCAGTACGGCCACGCTTTCAGTGCGTTGGCAACAGTGGCGAGTCGCCCAATCGACTCTGGCAGAAGCCAAATCGGCGCAGGAATCCTTGCAGCGCGACCATGAGCGGCTGGCCTGGCAAATTGGCGAGGTGGACAAACTGTCCCCCAAGGCCGGTGAATGGCTTGAACTGAATCAGGAGCACAGCCGTTTGTCCAATGCGCAGGGCCTGATGGATGGCGCACAAGGCGCGGTGCAGGCGCTCGATGGTGAAGAATCCAGCGCACTTTCAGGGCTCAACAAGGCAATGCAAGGTTTGATGCATCAGGCCAATATTGAGCCGGTTTTTCATGAGTTGACTGAGGTATTGGCATCCAGTGTGGCGCAGGTTGAAGATGCCGCGCACACGCTGCGCGCGTACCTGCGCAAGACCGAGCTTGACCCGGATCGGCTCAACGAACTGGATGCGCGCATGGCGCTATGGATGTCGCTGAGCCGCCGCTATAAACGCGCGCCCGCCGACCTTGCTGACTTGTTGGGCGGATGGCGCGAAGCATTGGCCCGGCTTGAGGCCAGCACCGATATCGTCGCATTGGAAGCCGCCCAAGGCAAGGCTCAAGCGGCGTTTTTGGCAGAAGCCAGAACCATCTCGAAAGCACGCGTGAAGGCAGCGCCCCAGCTTGCCAAGGCGATCACGCAGGCGATGCAGGGTTTGGGGATGCAAGGCGGCATGTTTGAAGTGGCCTTAACGCCGCTGGCGCAGCCTCAAGCATCCGGCCTGGAAGAGGTCGCTTTCCTGGTGGCTGGTCACGCCGGCAGCACGCCAAGACCGGTGAACAAGGTTGCCTCGGGGGGCGAGCTGTCACGCATGGCGCTGGCCATCGCTGTGACGACCAGCCAGCTTGGCACGGCGCAGACGCTCATATTTGACGAGGTCGATGCCGGTGTCGGAGGCGCGGTGGCAGAAACGGTAGGGCGCTTGATGAAGCAGCTTGGGCACGACCGCCAGGTGCTGGCCGTCACGCATTTGCCGCAGGTGGCAGCCTGTGCGGACCACCACCTGGTGGTTGCAAAGCAGCTCAAGGACGGTATGACCTTGAGCACCGTCGCCTCGGTGCAAGGTGAACAACGCGTGGCCGAAGTGGCGCGCATGCTCGGCGGCGAGCGCCTGTCGGGTACCACACTGGCACATGCCAAAGAGTTGCTGGAGCCCCGGAACTAGATGACCGAAAACCAACCCAAACCGGCAACCATGGAAATTGTCTTGATCACCGGAATGTCAGGGTCCGGAAAATCTGTTGCATTGCACGCGCTGGAGGACGCCGGCTATTACTGCGTTGACAACTTGCCGCCCGAGCTTCTCGTCCAATTTGTCATGTTGGAGCAGGAGCAGCACGCAACCCGGGTCGCGATTGCCATGGACGTTCGAAGCGCTTCGTCGCTGCCAATCGTGCCGCAGCAGCTCAAGAAGTTGCGAAAAAGCGGCTTGGTTGTCAAACCACTCTTTCTGGATGCCACCACTGGCACTTTGGTGCGGCGCTACTCGGAGTCGCGTCGCAAGCATCCGCTGTCTCAGGCGGAGCCCGAGTCGGGCCAAACCAGTGCCCGCTCAAGGCGGGCGCTGGTTGATGCCATCGAGCATGAACGCGAACTGCTGGCCGATCTTCGCGAAGAATCCCACGTCATCGACACCAGCATCATCCGGCCATCCCAATTGCAGGGCTACGTCAAGGCGCTCATATCGGCGCCGGCGGGTCAATTGACCCTGGCCTTTGAGTCCTTTGCCTACAAGCGTGGTGTACCCACCGATGCCGACTTCGTGTTTGATGTCCGCATGCTGCCCAACCCCCACTATGACCCTGACTTGCGCGGGTTGAACGGGCGGGATGAAGCGGTCGCAGAATTCCTGAAGCAGCAGGCATCGGTAGGCGAAATGCTGCGTCAAATTGACATGTTTTTGAGCTACTGGCTCGACTTTTTGGCACGGGACCATCGCAGCTATGTGACGGTGGCTATCGGCTGCACGGGGGGGCAGCACCGCTCCGTCTACCTCGTTGAGCAGCTGGCCGAAAGCTTCGCGGCCAAGTGGGTTACTCTGAAACGCCACCGTGAGCTGGACGCCTTGCCCGGTCAACTTTCAGCGACTTCGACCGGTTGGCTAACCCAGTAACAACAGTTTTTTGATGGGTGCTGGCAGGCCCAATTGAGAAGCTTCGGACAAACTGAACCAGCGGCCATCAACTCCGTTCAGCGCCTTGACCGGTGCAGTCAGCCGCACGGGATGCAAATGCAGGTCTTTGTGCGTCAGTACGTGGGTGAAAGCCGGCGCATCATGAAGGTCCTTTTGGTGATGCTGCGCGACGCATTGCTCCAGCGTCTCGCGGCTGTCAAACAGGGCAAAGCAGTAAAGTCCGGCCCAAACCCCGGGCGTGGGTCGCTGGTTTAACAGGACTTTGCCGTCTTTCGATTGTGCCCAAAGCAGCCACAACGACTGCGCACTGCGCTTAAGTTTGCGCGTCTTCACTGGATAATTTTCGGGCGCACCTGCTTGCCTGGCCAGGCAAAAGTCATTGAGAGGACAGATCTCACACGCTGGGTTTTTTGCCACACACACGGTCGCACCCAAGTCCATCATTCCCTGGGTGTACCGGGGCATGGTCTGACGCAAGTTGTGGCGTGGCAAGGCTAGTGTCGCCTGATCCCATAAAGCCCGCTCATTGGCGGTATTGGCCAAGTCGGCATCAAAGGCCAGCACCCGCGTCAAAACCCGTTTGACATTGCCGTCAAGAATGGCCACCCGCTGTGCAAAGCACAAGGAAGCAATGGCGCCTGCGGTTGAGCGCCCAATGCCAGGCAGGTTTTGCAGCTCCTCTGCACTTTCTGGAAATTTCCCGACATAGGTCTGCACCACCTGGATCGCGCAGGCGTGCAGATTGCGCGCACGGCTGTAGTACCCAAGCCCGCCCCAAAGCGCCAACACTTCGTCCAGACTGGCCTGCGAAAGCGCGTGAATGTCAGGAAATCGAACCAGGAACCGCGCAAAGTACGCTTTGACCGTGACCACCTGCGTCTGCTGCAGCATGATCTCTGACAGCCAGACTCGGTAGGGGTCGCGGGTGTTTTGCCAGGGCAGGGTATTTCGACCGTGCTCTTTCTGCCAACGCACAACCCGTCCGGCGAGCTCCCCTTGCATCAGATCGTAGGTCGAGACTGCTGTGTTGCCGCGCGCAGATTCACGCCCGGATGAGCGCTGATGGCACGGTCGCGTCAGGGTCGTCTTTGGGCCTGGACTTGCGTTGTGGTTTCGCTTTGGACTTGGCGTCAGGGCTCGACTCTTTCTTGGTGGTTGTCAGGTAATCAGTGAGTTCAAAGAGTTTGGTGTCCAGTTGATTCAGCGCTGTCTCCTGGGCAGCAATTTCACCAATCCGGTCTGACAAGCCGCCGGTTGCCTGATGAATCCGGTCAATGGCTTCTATCCGGCGCGTAAAGTTGCGCCGCCGTTCGCGCAGTTGCGCATCCAGTTGCGCTGCTACGGCCTTGCTCCACAGCTCAACATCACCCAACGCCGTTTCATGAATCGCCCGCAACCGGGTTGCAAGGGCCCTGACCAGGCGATCCGCAAACTCGGACTGGGCCAGCCGGAACGCGTTGCCAAGTCCCAGGTATTGCAAATGACTTTGCTCTACCATATCCAGCGCCGTCAGGTAGGGGCTCATGGGTGGCTCTGGTGGCACTTGAAGCGAAAATCCATGCTCTGCGTTGAGTTGGCGAAAAGATGCGCCCAACATGGATTGGATCTCGATCATGATCGTCTGCACTTGGGTCAAATTGCCGCGAAGGCGGGCAAATGTATCGCCATACGCGCGCTTGACCCCAAGCTTGAGCCCTTTTTGTTGCAGGGCTCCTGTCAATTCACCCATCTCCCTTTTTAGCGCGGCTGGCCCCAGAATGCCAAATACTTCCCGCAATAGCTTTAAGTGGACCGAACGGACCGCGTGGATTCTTGCGCCGCCCAGGTCAAACTCAGCCTGCTCCTGCGAAATGCGCGTACGCATATGCTTGATAACCGACGCATTTTTGCCTTGCAAGCCTTTTAACTCAATTTGCTGTTCCGCCAGATCGCGGCGCCGGATGTTGATGACCCGCCCGGCTTCTGCACGCAGGTCAGTTACTGCGCGGGCCACGGCTGCTCCCAGTATTTTGTGGCGCTGGCCCATGATGCTGGTGCCCAAAGCAGCTTCCAGAACTGGCAGGCAGCTTTTGCGCAGCAGTTCGGCATCATTGCTAACTTTGCCAACCAACCCTTTGTGGGCGGAGACAGGAATCACCCGGTCAATGGGGATTTTCAGAATCTCTGCGGTTGATGCGCACTGCCGGTCAATCTGCGCTTGCATCTGCTCTGGCGTGCTCAAGGGGTCCCACAAAGTATCAATTTTGTTGAGCACCACCAGACGCGCACTGCTCTTGTCGGATTCAGATACCAAATGTTCGCGCCAAATTGACAGGTCAGATTTGGTGACGCCAGTGTCCGCGCCCAATATAAAAATCACAGCCTGAGCCTGGGGAATCAGGCTCACAGTGAGTTCCGGCTCTGCACCAATCGCATTCAAGCCGGGGGTATCGAGAATGACCAGGCCCTGCTTGAGCAGCGGGTGGGCAATATTGATCAACGCATGGCGCCACCGGGGTATTTCGACCATGCCCTTGGCATCGACGATCGGGTTGTCCAGCGGCGACTGGCTGTGCCAAAATCCCAAAGCGCGAGCATCTTCCTGCGAGACCCGTCGTGTTTCAGCCACTTTTTCAAGTGCCATGGCCAGCTGTTTCGGATCGTTGACATCCAGGTCAATGCGGCTCCATTTTTCAGGGACCATGCGCCATTCCATCAAGGACTGGGGTTTGAGCCTGGTTTCAATGGGCAGCAGGCGCAAACAGGGTGGTACATCTGCGTCATAGCCCATTTCGGTGGGGCACATGGTGGTACGACCGGCACTGGCCGGCATGATGCGCCTGCCGTATCCAGCAAAGAAAATTGCGTTGATCATTTCGGATTTGCCGCGGGAAAACTCCGCCACAAATGCCACCATGACCTTGTCCGAGCGGACCTGGTTTTCAAGCCGCTTGAGCCGCTCTTCGACCGCTGCATCAAGCAGGTCGTGATCCTTCATCCACTCGCCAAGCAATTTCAGGCGAAGGGCATATTCCCTGCGCCACACACCATGCAGGTCAAACTGCTCGTTAAATGAAGAAGTCAAAAAAGCCTCACGTAATTTTTCAATATATCACCGAGCGGGTCAAACGCGCTCAACTCTTCTGGCAGACGGCGCAAAAAAACGTCGATCTTTGCCCTTGTCGCATTGTTTTGATGGCTGTAGCACAAACCTTGCAGGGCTCACCGGCCCGTGCATAAACCTTGGCTTCAAGCTGGAAATGCCCGGCTTCGCCATGGGCGTTGGAGAAATCCCGCAAGGTACTGCCACCTCTTTCGACTGCGCGCAACAGTACTTGCCTGATTGCGCCATGCAGTTTGGTGGCACGTGGCCGGCTGATCTTGTTCGCGCGCATGGTGGGCCTGATCCCGGCGAGAAACAAGGCCTCGGACGCATAAATGTTGCCGACGCCAACCACCAGATCGCCGGCCAGGAGCACCTGCTTGATATTGGCCGTGCGGGCTTTAAGGCCCGCCAGGAAACTCGCGGGATCAAAGTCACCCGACAGCGGCTCCATCCCCAATCGACCCAGCAGCTTCTGCGCGCCAGGTGAATCCTGGCTTGGCGCAAACACGATCGCGCCAAACCTGCGTGGGTCGTTGAGGCGCAGGGTCCCCAGACTGGTTGCCATGTCAAAATGGTCATGAGCGCCAGGCGCACCCAACCCAACGCCAAACACCAGACTGCCCGACATCCCCAGGTGAAGCAAAAGCAAACCCCGGTCCAGGTCAAGCAGCAGGTATTTGCCACGACGGCGCACGGCGAGGACCTGGCAACCCGCCAGTGAGTCAGGGTCACAGCCCAACGGCCATCTCAAGGCCTTGCCCATGCGAACGTGAAGGATTTTCCCGCCCTTGATACGATCTGCAAAACTCAGGCGGGTGACTTCAACTTCGGGTAATTCGGGCATGAAAAGACTGTGTTGGCTCCCTTGGATTATTATGGATTCATGTTGCCCTTCAAATGCTTTTTCGTTTACCCCTTGAATTGGGTTGCAGTCCGAACGGTCGTGGCTGCGGGTTCGGTAGTTTTAGTGCCGGGAAGGCTGAGAATTTCCGCAGTTCTGGCCCTGTCTGCCATGTCAGGCGCCTTCGCGCAGGCACCCGCACTAAGCCCAGGGCCAAGCGGTCTGCCTGCATCAACACCCGTGGAGCGTGTGGGCGGGCCGGTCAGCTCCAGCCTGAGCGGTGAGCTTTTTTACCAGTTGATCGTGGGTGAACTCAATATCATTGATGGACAGCCAGGCGTTGGTTTTGCGCATATTTTGGACGCCGCCCATAAAACCAAAGACGCCAAGCTGTTTGAACGGGCTGTCCGGGTGGCGATTCAGTCGCGTTCTGGGGAACCGGCCCTGCAGGCGGCACGTGCGTGGAAGCAGGCGTTGCCAACCTCGCGCGAGGCCAACCGCTATGTGCTTCAGTTGTTGATAGGGCTCAACAGGATTGGCGAGACGCTGGAGCCGCTCAAGAGTGAAATTGCGGGTACCAGCGCCAATGAACGTGCGGCGTTCATGGCGTCAATCCCTGGTTATTACGCGCGGGCTACCGACAAAAAACTCGCGACTTCCATCGTCGAGCAGGCGCTTGCGCAAAATCTTGAAAATTTGCAATTTGGCGCGGTGGCTTGGACGTCGGTGGGGCGCGTGCGGCTGGAGGCGGGCGATTCCGCAGGCGCGCTGGATGCCGTGCGCAGGGCGCAAGCGCTCAGCCCCGAGGCCGACGGCCCTGCGTTGCTCGCGTTGTCGTTGATGGACTCCAAAGCACCCTTGGCCGAGCAGATCGTGCGTAAATATCTTGAAGGCAAACCAAAAGTTGAGGTCCGAATGGACTATGCGCGCGCCCTGTTGGACGCGCAGCGCTATGCGCAAGCGGGTGAGCAGATTCGTATCGTCACGGTTGAAAAACCGGACCATCCGCAAGCCTGGCTGATCAAAGGAACGCTTGAACTGCAGGACAAGAAGAACGACTCGGCAGAAAAATCGTTTTTGCGCCACACCGAGCTGATGCTGCGCGCCAGTGAAGATCGGCCTGCCGAAGCCAACCGGGGCCTGATACAGGCATACCTGTCGCTGGCGCAGATCGCAGAACAGCGCCGGGATTTCGCCCAGGCTGAAAACTGGCTGGGAAGGATTGACAATGCCGACGACATGATTGGGGCGCAGAGCCGCCGCGCAGCAATCCTCGCCAAGCAGGGGAAACTTGAGGAGGGCCGCAAGCTGTTGCGCGCTTTGCCTGAGAAGTCACCTGCGGACGCGCGCCAGAAGGTGATGGCCGAGGTGCAGTTGTTGCGTGACAACAAGCAATACAAGTCCGCCTATGACGTGCTTTCGGTCAAGGCGCTGACTGACCCGACCGACTATGAATTGCTGTACGACCAGGCCACTGTCGCTGAGAAATTGGGGCGTCTGGACGAAATGGAGCGCATTTTGCGCGTCATCATGGCCGGCAAGCCAGACTATCAGCATGCTTACAACGCGCTTGGCTATTCGCTGGCGGAACGCAAGATCCGTTTGCCTGAGGCCCGTCAATTGATCCTCAAGGCACTTGAATTGGCGCCGAACGATCCCTTCATCACTGACAGCCTGGGTTGGGTCGAGTTTCAAAGTGGCAACCTGGCCGAGGCATTGCGAATTTTGCAAAGCGCTTACGATAGCAAGCCTGATGCCGAAATCGCGGCACACCTGGGTGAGGTCCTGTGGGTGAGCGGGAAGCGTGAGCAAGCGCTAATTATTTGGCGGGAAGGCGTGGCGCTCGACGCCGAAAGTGAGACTTTGGTTGAAACCCTGAAACGTCTGCGCGTCAAACTGTGATACCAATAGGTCTTCGGAAGCGTTTGGCAGAGATTTCATCCGGTTTGTTTTTGACGCTTTTTGCGCTTGTTTTTCCCACATTTTTAACGGGATGCGCGAACACAGCCCGAGCCGCCGCCAATGAAGCAGCCGTCAATGCACAGGTTCCCGGTCTAGAAGTGTTTCGGGGCCGGTTGTCGTTGAAGATCGACGCGCTGGATACTCAGGCGCCGGGCCCACCACAAGGTCAGTTTTTTTCGGCAGCGTTTGAACTCACAGGCGATGCGCACAAGGGAGAATTGACGCTGTTGTCGCCATTGGGCAATGTACTTGCTTTGCTTACCTGGACACCGATTACCGCCACCATGAACGCCAACGGGACGGCCCGGAATTTTGATTCGCTGGATGCGCTGATCCATCACGCAGCCGGCGTGGCAATTCCCGTGGCGAGCCTTTTTTCATGGCTCGCCGGCCATGAGATTCCGACGGCGGGCTGGCAGGCTGACCTGTCGGAGTATTCCTCCGGTCGGCTGGTTGCAAGACGCACTGCGCCGTTGCCCAATGCAGAATTGCGGCTGGCGCTGGAGCGTTGAGGTTTCGATGAAGGCAATTTATGACGTCAGCGCACCAGCCAAACTGAATCTGTTTCTGCACATCACCGGTCGCAGGGCCGACGGCTACCACCTGTTGCAGTCGGTTTTCATGTTGATCGACTGGTGCGACCACCTGCATTTTGAGCGACGCCCGGATGGCCAATTCAGCCGTGAGGACCTGGTCGGCCAACTTCCGGCTGAGGACTTGATTGTGCAAGCCGCCCGAGCACTTCAAAAGGCGGCTGACTGCCGGCTGGGCGCACATATAGGCGTTGAAAAGTCCATTCCTGCGCAGGCTGGTATGGGCGGCGGTTCCTCAGACGCCGCCTCAACGCTGCTCGCATTGAACCGGCTGTGGGAGCTCAATTTGCCGCTCTCTGAGTTGCTGAAAATCGGGCTCTCGCTGGGCGCCGATGTGCCATTTTTCCTGCAAGGTCGAAATGCCTGGGTCGAGGGCATTGGCGAGACGATCACGCCAATCGGCGTGCCATCGGCCCGATTTGTGGTGATTAAGCCACCCGACGGCCTGGAAACCGCCAGGATTTTCCAGTCTGCGGCTCTGAAACGCGACACTGCGACTGCTATAATCGCAGGCTTTGCTGAAAAGCCATTTGAGTTTGGCTGCAACGATCTGCAAAGCGTGGCCCAGAGTTTGAGTCCCAGCGTCAACCAAGGGTTGGCGTGGCTTGAAGCGCGAGGGCTGCAGGGTCGAATGACAGGCTCAGGCAGTGCGGTCTATGCGAAAATTGACGCGAAAATGGGCGACAAAATGAACGAAAAAATGAACGCTAAGGGCGGCGCACTTTCAGGTTTGGAGTCGCCAGATGGGTCCGATTTTTCGACGGACGGCCCCATGCTGAAAGAGGCGCCAGCAGGTTTTGAAGTCAGAGTCTGTGAAAACCTGCAAGAGCACCCGCTGGCGGGTTGGGCTACCTGACTGCAGCGTCGTATGGGTGTCGGTAGGTTGTCGTTAGTTTGATGTTGAATCGCGGTCTAGTTTGATGGTTGGCAGATAAATGCTGCTGACCGGTGTAGGGGAGTCGCCAAGTTGGTTAAGGCACTGGATTTTGATTCCAGCATGCGAAGGTTCGAGTCCTTCTTCCCCTGCCAAAATTTGTCTGGTTTTGTTTAAAGTTGGTCTCGAAGCCTGTCTGCCATTCTGCTGCATTGATGCGCTCGAAGACTTTACGAAGACCCATTGTTAAGCTCAAGCCGGGACCACTATGCAGCCAGCGCCTCCCCCAGATTTCATGGTTTTTACCGGCAATGCCAACCCGGCCATGGCAGCGGACATCGCTCGCCACCTGAACATCACCCTGGGCGCTGCAGCCGTGGGCCGTTTCTCTGACGGAGAAGTCACAGTCGAGATCAACCAGAACGTTCGCGCACGGGACGTTTTTGTGGTGCAAAGCACTTGCGCACCCACCAATGAAAACTTGATGGAGCTGCTGATCATGGTGGACGCGCTCAAGCGTGCATCGGCCGAACGGATCAGTGCCGTCATTCCCTATTTTGGCTATGCGCGGCAAGACCGCCGCCCCCGCTCCAGTCGCGTTCCTATTTCTGCCAAGGTGGTGGCCAACATGCTGCAGGCGGTGGGAGTGGCGCGGGTTTTGACGATGGATCTGCATGCCGACCAGATTCAGGGTTTTTTTGACATTCCGGTGGACAACATCTATGCCTCGCCAGTGCTTCTGGGCGACCTGCGCCTGAAAAAATACCAGGACCTGATCGTTGTGTCGCCGGATGTCGGTGGCGTGGTGCGTGCAAGGGCTTTGGCCAAGCAGCTCGATTGCGATTTGGCCATCATCGACAAACGTCGGCCCAGGGCGAATGTCAGTGAAGTGATGCATGTGATCGGCGAAATTGAAGGCCGAAACTGCGTCATCATGGACGACATGATCGACACGGCCGGCACGCTGGTCAAGGCGGCTGAAGTCCTCAAGGAACGCGGCGCGAAAAAGGTCTATGCGTATTGCACGCACCCGATTTTTTCAGGCCCGGCGATTGAACGCATCGCCAGCGGCAGCGCATTGGATGAAGTGGTGGTGACTGACACCATTCCCTTGAGCAAGGCCGCGCAGGGCTGCCTGAAGATTCGCCAGTTGTCGGTGGCGCCGCTGATCGCCGAGACGATTGCGCGCATTGCCAAGGGCGAATCGGTGATGAGTTTGTTCTCGGATCAGGAGAATCTTTTTTGAAGCTTTACTGATCGGGAAAATCGCAGGTTTGCGCACTAATTCGGGTGCCTGACCTTTTTGAAACGGAACCACACTGGTCGCGGTGGGTTCCCCTATTGGAGTAGATATTATGAAATTCGTCGCCTTTGAGCGCGCAATGCAGGGCACGGGTGCGAGCCGCCGTCTCCGCATCTCCGGTCGCACGCCCGGTATTGTTTATGGTGGAACGGGTGAGCCTCAGTTGATCGAGCTCGATCACAACGCACTGTGGCATGCCCTTAAAAAGGAAGTTTTCCACTCCACCGTGCTGGACATGGAAGTTGGCAAATCGGAAAGCAAAGTGTTGCTGCGCGACGTGCAAATGCACCCGTTCAAGCAGCTCGTTTTGCACATTGACTTCCAGCGTGTCGATGCCAACACCATGCTGCACATGAAAGTGCCATTGCATTACAGCGGTGACGAGAATTCTCCGGCTGTGAAGACTGAAGGCTGCATCGCCAATCACGTCGTGACCGAAATCGAAGTGAAGTGCCTGCCTGCCGATCTGCCCGAGTTCATTGCCGTCGATTTGAGCAACCTGAAAAAGGGCGTGTCCCTGCATCTGGCAGACATCACGCTACCCAAGGGCGTGACGGCTGTGATCCACGGCAAGAACAATCCGGTGCTGGTGTCGGTGGTGATGGTCGCCGGTGCCGAGCCAGCGGCCGATGCCGCCGCGCCAGCGGCAGCCGCCGCCGCACCTGCCGCTGGTGCCAAGGCTGCACCCGCTGCCAAGGCCGGTGCTGCTGCGCCTGCAGGTAAAGCCGCACCTGCCGGCAAGGCCGCTCCTGCGGCCAAGGCACCCGCTGCCAAGGCGCCCGCCTCCAAGAAGTAATACCCAGGGTGCCATGCAATGGGTGTTTTGGCGCCCCGGCATCTCGGTCAACGGCCCGCCTCGGTGGGCCGTTTTTATTTCATGCTCAAATTATTCTCATGATCAAACTGTTTGTAGGCTTGGGCAACCCCGGGCCGGAATATGAGGGCACCCGCCACAACGCCGGATTCTGGTGGATCGATGCGCTGGCCCGGTCGCTCAAAGTGACGCCAGTGATGGAAAAAAGCCACCACGGCATGCTGGCGCGCACGACGCTCAATGGACAAACCATCTGGCTTCTCAAACCCCAGACTTTCATGAACCTCTCGGGCAAGTCGGTCGGATCGTTGGCGCGCTTTTTCAAGGTTGCGCCGTCGGAAATTCTGGTCGCCTATGACGAACTCGACCTCCCACCGGGTGAAGTCAAGCTCAAGCTCGGCGGCAGCCGTGGCACCCACAACGGCCTGCGCGATATTTTTGACCAGCTTGGCACGGGTGATTTCTGGCGATTGCGGCTGGGCATCGGGCATCCGGGCGTGAAGTCCGAGGTCATTCACTGGGTCCTGAAAAAACCATCACTCGACCATCGGGTAGCGATTGAACAATCAATTGACCGGGCCCTCAAGGCGTTGCCGCATTGGGTAGCGGGGGAAACGGATCAGGCCACCATGCTGGTTCATACCAGCAAGCCACCGCGTCCGAAACCACCCAAACCGCCTGCGCTGCCGTCGGCTGACCAGACCTGAATCGCATTGACATCCATCGAACCCAAATCGGCCAACTCTTGAGGACTCCTATGAACAGCCAACTTTTCAACGCCGTGGTATTTGTGGCACTTGCCACTTTGTCAGCGGGGTCGGGTGCACAGACCGTCTACAAATGTGGCAACAGCTACAGCCAGGAACGCTGTGCTGGCGGCACTGATGTGGACACCCGCGACCAGCGCACGGGCGATCAAAAAAAGCAGGCGGATGACGTAACGCGGGGCAACGAAAAAGTTGTCAAAAAACTCGCTGCTGAACGCGCCGTGAACGAAGGAGAAGCGCGGGCAGCCGCCCGGAACTCGACGCCAGGAGTGGTCGAAGCGCCCAAGCCGGCACCTGTGCGGCGTACGCCGCTCAAGCAGTTCAAGGCAAAACAACCGAAACCGGAGAAAGCGTCCAAAATGAGCCCGCCCGCGAAGCCCAAAAAAGTGAAGAAACCGGCGGCAACGGAGCGTTGATTAAATCGGCAAATGCGTGTTTATATTAAATTAATAGCAAACTATCTATATAATACGAGAGCTACAGGTCTATTTGACTGATAATTTGGCGATTTCAGTCGGTTTTCCAGTAAAAATTAACCTACAGGTTAATTTTAAACCCCCACCGGCGATTGACCGCGCGAGACAGTCCCGGTCAGTTCAAGCCGATTCAGCCTGCATTCGCCGGTATTTTTGCCACAGCGTTTCACTGTCTTCCACAAACTGTGGATTCACGGGAATGCAGGCCACCGGGCAGACCTGCACGCATTGGGGCTCGTCAAAATGCCCCACGCACTCGGTGCATTTGTGCGGGTCGATCTGATAGATTTCGACGCCCATAAAAATTGCGTCGTTCGGGCATTCGGGCTCGCACACGTCGCAATTAATACACTCGTCAGTGATGATCAGGGCCATGCTGGCGATTATCCCGCTTGCGTGCCGGTGTGGGTGAAAAGCCCTGAAAGTCTTGTCCATAATGGGGGCAATCCAAATGATTCATGGGACTTTTTCTACTTAAACGCCTCGCCACCCTGTTGGGCACGCTGGTCGGTGCTTCCATCGTCGTCTTCCTGGTGCTGGAGATCCTGCCCGGCGACGCGGCGCTGATCCTGATGGGTCCCGACGCGGCCCCCGAAGCCGTTCGCGCCCTGGCTGCCAAGCTCGGGCTGGACCGCCCGCCACTGGAGCGTTATTTTTCCTGGATTGGCGGCCTGTTGACGGGCGATCTGGGCTTGAGCCACACCTACAGCTCACCCGTGTCTGAACTCGTGCTGGAGCGCCTGGCCGTGACTGTGCCACTGGCGCTGATGGCCATGTTGCTGACCACCGTGCTGGCGCTCAGTGTGGGAATCTACGCTGCCTCCCACCACAACAAAATCGGAGATGTCGGGCTGATGGGGCTGACCCAGGTCGGCATTGCCATTCCCAATTTCTGGTTCGCCATTTTGCTGATCCTGCTGTTCTCGGTGCACCTTCAATGGTTTTCGGCGGGCGGATTCGAGGGCTGGGATGAAGGCATTCTTGAAGGCTTCAAGGCGCTGATGCTGCCGGCGCTGTCGCTGGCCGTGGTGCAGTCGGCGATTCTCGCGCGCATCACGCGGTCTGCCGTGCTGGAGGTGTTGCGCGAGGATTTTGTGCGCACGGCGCGCGCGAAGGGTTTGTCGAAGCGGGCGACGGTGTGGGGCCATGTTCTGCGCAACGCCATGATTCCGGTGGTCACCGTGATGGGCCTGCAATTTGCCGAGCTTCTGGCGGGCACGATTGTGGTGGAGAACGTTTTTTACCTGCCCGGCCTCGGTCGGCTGATTTTTCAGTCCATTTCCAACCGCGACCTGATTGTGGTGCGCAACTGCGTGATGCTGCTGGCCACCATGGTGGTGGTGGTGAATTTCATCGTGGACGTGCTGTATGCCGTGATCGACCCGCGCGTGAAGGCCAGCGACATATGAGCGCATCGCAACAGCCTGGCGCTGGCGCAGTGGCGCGCCCACCACCGCCCGGCCACGCCGGTGCCGCATTCCTGGCGCGCGCGCTCAAGCACCGCAGCTTTGTGCTCGGTGCGGTGTTGACGCTGTTGCTGGTGATGGCTGCCACGCTGTCCTGGTTGTGGACGCCCTGGTCGCCGTATGAGATCGACATGGCGGCCAAATTGCAGCAGCCCAGCGCGTTGCATTGGTTCGGCACCGATCCGTTTGGGCGGGACGTTGCGTCATTGCTGCTGGTGGGCGCGCGCAATTCAATTCTGGTGGGCGTGATCGCGGTGTCCATCGGCCTGTTCGTGGGGGCCGGTTTGGGGCTGCTGGCGGCGGCGAAACGCGGCTGGGTCGAAGAAATCATCATGCGCCTGGCAGACTTCACTTTCGCATTTCCTGCCATCCTGTCGGCCATCATGATGACCGCCGTCTTTGGTGCGGGGATTGTCAACTCCATCATCGCCATTGGCATTTTCAACATTCCCAACTTCGCCCGGGTGACGCGCGCATCGGCCGTGGCGGTGTGGTCGCGCGAGTATGTGCTGGCCGCGCGGGCGTGTGGCAAAGGGCCGTTCAGGATCACCATCGACCACGTGCTGCCCAACATCTCATCGGTGTTGATCGTTCAGGTCACCATCCGCTTTGCCATTGCCATTCTGGCCGAAGCGGCGCTGTCGTATCTGGGGCTGGGCACGCAGCCGCCCCAGCCGTCCTGGGGTCGCATGCTGGCCGAAGCGCAAACCCTGCTGTTTCAGGCGCCGCTGCTGGCGGTTTTCCCCGGGGTCGCGATTGTGATGGCGGTGCTGGGCCTGAACTTGCTGGGTGACGGCCTGCGCGACCTGATGGACCCCCGGCTGGCCCGCCAACGATGACAACGGCGCAAGACCCCGTTAGGCCAGCGTCAATGTCACCGTCAATGCCAGCGCCGACGCAAACGCCGATGCAAACGTCACCTGCCAAACCCCTGCTCGAAGTCAAAAACCTGGGCGTTCGCCTACAGACCCAGCGCGGTCCGGCCGACGCCGTGCGCGACATCAACTTTTCGCTGGCGCGGGGTGAAACGCTGGGCCTGATTGGCGAATCCGGCTGCGGCAAATCAATCACGGCGCTGGCCTTGCTGGGGCTTTTGCCCGAAAGCGCCAAACTGCGAGGCAGCATTCAATTTGATGGCCAGGAGCTGGTCGGGCTGCCTGATGACGCGTTGCGCAAAATCCGTGGCGACCGCATCGGCATGATTTTCCAGGAGCCCATGACCGCGCTGAATCCGGTACACACCATCGGCAACCAGGTGGCCGAGCCTTTGAAACTTCACCGCGGCCTGTCCACGGCGCAGGCGCGTAGGCAGGTAATCTTGCTGCTGGACCGGGTTGGCATTGCCAACGCTGCCAAACGTTTTGACGCCTACCCGCACCAATTCTCAGGCGGCCAGCGCCAGCGCGTCACCATCGCCATGGCGCTGGCCTGCAACCCGGATTTGCTGATTGCCGACGAGCCCACCACCGCCCTGGATGTCACCATTCAGGGGCAAATTCTCGATCTCATCCACGACCTGGTGCAAGAGCGCAATATGGCGTTGATCCTGATTTCGCACGATTTGGGCGTGATAGCGCAGAACGTCTCGCGCATGATGGTCATGTACGGCGGCAGCGTGGTGGAAACCGGCCCCACCGCAGCGGTTTTTAGCCACATGGCCCATCCCTACACGCGGGGCCTATTTGGCGCGCGACCCAAGCTCTGGCAGATGGCGTCAACCGATGGCATCCAGCGCCGCTTACGTCTGGTCACCATCCCAGGCACTGTGCCGGAGCTGATCGACCTGCCCGATGGCTGCCCGTTTTCTGACCGCTGTGCGTTTGCGGTGCCAGCGTGTGGCGACGCTCGGCCGACGCCGGTTGAAGTTGGCAGCGGCCACACCGCAAGCTGTTTTCGGCTGGAAGCGGTGGCTGCCGAGTGGCAGGCTGCAGCATGACCGACACCCTGACCAGCGGCATGCCCATCAACGCACCGCAACCGCTGCTGCAGGTCGAAAATCTCACACGCGACTACACCCTTCCGCGCGAGCATTTATGGATCAAGCCGCCAGTGGTCAACGCGCTGCAGGGCGTAAGTTTTACGCTGCATGGCGGACGCAGTCTGGGCATTGTTGGCGAGTCCGGATCGGGCAAGTCAACGCTGGCGCGGCTGGTGATGGCGCTGGAGCCGCCCACCCGTGGCAGCGTGCGCATGCTGGGCCAAGACTTGAACCGGCTCGACGCCTTGGCGCTGCGCGCGGCACGGCGCAATTTTCAGATGGTGTTCCAGGACCCTTATGGTTCACTTGACCCGCGCCAAACCATCGCCCGCATCGTCGTCGAGCCCCTGTCGGCCCAGGGCGAAACCAGCGCTGCGGCGATGCGACAACAAGCCCTCGATGTCCTGCTGTCGGTCGGCCTGCGCGACAGCGACATGGACAAATACCCGCACGAGTTCTCCGGCGGGCAGCGCCAGCGCATTGCGATTGCCAGGGCGCTCATCACGCGGCCCAAGCTCATCGTGGCGGACGAACCCGTCAGCGCGCTGGACGTGTCGGTGCAGGCGCAGGTGTTGAACCTGATGCAGGACTTGCAGCAGCAGTTTGGCGTGACCTACCTGCTGATCAGCCATGACCTGGCCGTGGTCAACCATCTGTGTGATGAAGTGGCGGTCGTTTTTCAGGGGCGCATTGTGGAGCAGGGGTCGCCGCAAACGCTGTTTCATCACGCGGCGCACCCCTATACCCGCGCGCTGCTGGACGCCGTGCCGAAGCTGGAGCCCCACACCATCAGCGCACCGCGAAAGCGCACGATCCAGATCGCACACACTGATCGCCCCGTCAGTGCCTGCCCGTATGCCCACCGCTGCCCCAACGCCATTGCCCAATGCAATGCGAGCCGGCCAGAACTAAAGCAATTGGATGAAGGTCACTGGGTCGCCTGTCATCTTGCTGCGTAACTGGCAGGTTGTCAGCCTCACGTTTTGAGCCACACGTCATGTCCTTCAATTTTGCATTCGCATGCCCGTTTTCACGCTTCGAATTCAAAATTGGTGATATTGTCACTGCTTGTTATTTCTTTGAAGGATGTTCGTCATGTTGAACCGTCTCAACCGCCGCAGTGTTCTAACCACATCAGTGGCCAGTGCCGCATTGGCCACACTGCCACTGGCCGCCATTGCGCAGGGCAAGAAAGACAGCGTTGTCTTCGGCATGGCGCTGGAGCCCACCCCCGGGCTGGACCCAACCGGCGGGGCTGCGTCCTCCATTGCCGAGGTCGTGCACTACAACGTGTTTGAAACACTGACAAAGATCAACAGCGACGGCACGGTGTCGCCGCTGCTGGCTGAAAAGTGGGAGATCTCGCCCGACCTCAAAACCTACACCTTCGTCCTGCGCAAGGGCGTGAAGTTCCAGAACGGCGAGCCATTCAATGCCGCCGCCGTGAAGTATTCGTTCGAGCGCGCCGCCGGTGAAAAAAGCACCAACAAGGACAAGCGCACCTTTGCCACTATGGAAAGTGTCGCCGCCATTGACGAGCACACCGTGGTCATCATCAACAAGGAGCTTGACCCCGACTTCCTGTTCCTGATGGGCCAGGCCACCGCAATCATCGTGGAGCCCAAGAGTGTGGACACCAATGCCACCAAACCGGTCGGCACCGGGCCCTTCAAGCTTGACGTGTGGAACAAGGGCTCGTCGGTTTCTCTGGTGAAGTGGGACGGCTTTCGCAACGCGTCGGCGATCAAGATGAAAAAGGTGACCTTTCGCTTCATCAGCGACCCGGCCGCCCAGGTGGCGGCGCTGCTGGCGGGCGATATCAACGCGTTTCCGCGCGTCACGCCACGCAGCGTGTCGCAGTTCAAGAACAACGCCAAGTTCCAGGTGCTGGTCAGCGGCTCGCGCGCCAAGAC
>JANOMD010000093.1:0-3219 GCA_031420135.1 Rhodoferax sp.
CAGACGAGGCAGCCAACGCCTGAATGCCGCGCCCAACTTGACCAGGCGAGGGGTCTCGCAGTTTGACGATGAATTGATCAGTCGCATCATCCTCATCTGCGCTGCCGACACTTGCACCATTCATGGCGATGGCCGCAAATGTGGAAAAGCTGAACAGAAAAAAAACCAGCGCGAAGAAGGCCTTGGCCACGACCCGCGACGACATGAAGTGCATACCCATAACGTCCCCTAACTCCGAAATATAAATGCGTTCAAAAACCTGCCAGAACCGGAAAAGTGGGTGAACCTTGGAACTCAAGGAAAGTAGCAAGAGGCAGCACTTGGCGATTAAACCCGACTCTTCAACTCATCAGTGCGATAGGACACACTCGATCTGTAAAACTTTAGTCAAAGTAGTTCCAAGGTGTACTTCAGGTCCTGGTGGCTATGCGTAAAATTAACCTGGAAGTCAATTTTTTCCTTAAAAACCGCCTGTTTTTCTGAAAAAACCAGCTATATTGACCTCTAGCTCGCGTATTATATAGAAAGTTTGCTATTAAATGTATAGTATTTTGCGGTTTTCTTTTTTGATTTTTTTGCCATGAGAATCCTGGGTATCGACCCCGGCCTGCGCACCACCGGCTTTGGCGTGATCGATGTGGACGGTTCGCGCTTGAGCTACGTCGCCAGCGGCACCATCAGCACCACCCATATTGAAAAAGGCCAACTGCCGGCGCGCCTCAAAGTGCTGTTTGACGGCGTGAAAGAAGTCATGGCGCGCTATGAGCCTGACAGCGCCTCGGTCGAGATCGTCTTCGTCAACGTCAACCCGCAATCCACGCTGCTGCTGGGCCAGGCGCGGGGAGCCTGCGTGACGGCCCTGGTCTCGGGCGACATGCCTGTGGCCGCTATTGCAGAGTACACCGCATTGCAAATGAAGCAAGCCGTCGTCGGCTATGGCCGCGCCGACAAAACCCAGGTGCAGGAGATGGTGAAACGCCTGCTGAACCTGCCCGGCCAGCCCGGCCCCGATGCCGCCGATGCCTTGGGCCTGGCCATCACCCACGCGCACGCCGGTAAAGCGATGGCGCGGCTGGCACTGGCCAAAGGGATTGGCGGCGTCGGCAACCAGACGCAGAAGGCGGCTTACAAGGCGGGGCGCAGCCGGTAGGCAACCAAGCCACGCGCAGCCCACTTTTTGATGCGACCGGGGCTGTGAAAAGAAGCAGCGACTTTGAGTTAATCACCTGGCTTATGATAAAATATATACGTTTGCGTATATATTTTTCGAGAGATGCACCATTATCGCCACCGCCAAAGTTTTCACCACGGGCAACAGCCAGGCCGTGCGGCTGCCCAAGGCATTTCGGCTTGATACCGAAGAGGTCTGGATCAGCAAATCCAGCGACGGCATCCTCACCATTCAGCCCAAACCCAAGAAAGATGAGTTGGAAGCATTTCTGGCCGAATTGCGCTCGATGCCACCTTCAGAGGAGTTTTTGCAGCCTCGCGATGATGCACCCCGCCCAAGCCCGTTTGAAGGGTGGGACGAGTGACGCGCTACCTGCTTGATACCAACATCGTCAGCTATTACCTGCGCCGTTCATTGCCTGCGTTGGAACAACGCATTAATGATGGACTCAAGCACCGCACCCTCGCCATTTCTGTCGTTACCCGCGCTGAGCTGCGCTACGGACAAATGGGCATGACCGCAGATGACCGCCGCCGCTCCTTGATTGACAGCTTTTTCTTGCGACTTCCGAGTGTTGAGTGGAGCATTGAAGCTGCTGACCACTATGGTGCACTGAAGCACACATTCAAGACGCTAGGCACACCCATTGGCGACATGGACACACTGATCGCCGCCCACGCCCTGGCTGAAAACCTGATTCTGGTCACCCACAACACCCGCCACTTTGAACGGATACCTGGCTTGAAACTTGAAGACTGGATGAGTTGACGATGACAAAGCACCCCGCCGCATGAGCATCAAACAACTTCGTGCCGATTTGCTGTCAGCGTTGCAAACACTCGTAAAAGGCGACTTGCGCATTGGCGCCACGGCACTGCTGGCAACACTGGGCTACGCCAGCCACAAAACGCTGGACTTGCCCGCCGACCCGCAGACCTTCGCCCGTGAAATAGAAAAGCTGCTGGGCAGCACCAGCCAGCTCAACACCGCCCACGCAAACCCGGCCGGCTGGAACAGCGCCGCGGTTTTATTCCAGCTCAGTAACGACGAGTTGCCTGCCCTGGCCGCCGGTCAGCTGAGCTTGTTGCAAGACGCAGGCGGCGTGCAGGCGCATCAGATCGAGAGCTTCGTCTTCCTCGCGCTCGGCCTGAAAGCCGGCAACTGGTCCAATCGCATCCCGGTACTGGATGTAATGCAGCAACACTTTGGCGAATGGCAAATCGTTTTACTGACTCACGACCGCGCTTTTTATGAGATTGGCAAGCAGCGGCTGGACAGCGGCAAATGGGTTCGCCAGGAAATTTACGCCGGGCGGGTCGGCAACTTTGAAAAACCACTGCTGGTGGATGATGAGCTTGACCTGTACCGTGCACTGGCCTTTTTGGACAAAGGCGAGATAAAGGCGGCAGCGTTGAGTTCCAAGAAATACAAAACGCCAGCAAAAATGTGCGCAGGCTTGAAGCAGGGTAAGCCGATTCGTTGGATCACGAAAGAAGTCGAGGTCAGCGTCGTCCCTCAGCAATTGGCAAACCGAATCAACCACAGCGTGAGTTGGGTGCTCAATCCATTGAGCCACAGCCAAACTGTAGACCGTTACAGGCGCGAAATTGAAGATGCGATTTACGCGGTAGATGATCTAGCCGCTGGAGTTCACCGGGCTTTGCAGGTGCAAAAGACTCGCCCCATTGAGCTTCTGCAATATTTGGCGACTGCGCTCAATGCCAGGGCGGTCCAACTGGCGGCATCGACATGACAACCAGCTTCATCGCCTACATCGACGAGTCCGGCGACGAGGGCTTTGTTTTCCTACCGGGCGAAAAGCCCAACGCGCCGAACATCCCCAAACAAGAAGTTGTGGATGCGGCCGATGCAGTGGAGAAGTTTTTGGATTTGGTGCGAACAAAATAAAGCAGCAACAAAATACTGTACAAAATAACAGTATTTATGCAGAATTGGGTATGAATGAAAAACCGCCTTCCAGCTCCAGCCCGGCGAGCCACATTGCCGTCTTCCAAGAAACCGCCATCCGCCGTGTCTGGCACAACGAG
>JANOMD010000094.1:0-7765 GCA_031420135.1 Rhodoferax sp.
CGGCCACGTCGGTTTCGCTGCCGGCGCGTTCCCGGCCCATTTGCGCACCTTGCCTGAAACGGTCGGCGGCTGGTTGATGGATCATGCAGCGCCGCCCAAGTAAGCGCAAAATAGCGGCATGGACGACATTGTCAAACAGGCTCTTGCCAAATGGCCCAATGTGCCTGATTGTTATGGCTGGCTGGGCCTGGATGCGCGCGGCAACTGGTACATGCGCGACGACGGCGCCCAGGCGGCCGGTCCATTTGCGCGCGGATCATTGGCCAGCAAAGGCTCCTTGCTCAAACACGACAAGCTGATTGAATTTATCCAGCGCAACTATAGCGTTGATGCGATGGGGCAATGGTTTTTTCAAAATGGGCCGCAGCGTGTCTTTGTAGAGCTGGAAGCTACGCCCTGGATTTGGCGCATCAATCGCACCCCGGCGGGCGACTTTATCGTCACCAGCCATGCCGACTCAGCCGCCACCGTGACCCGATGTGTGCTTGATGAGACGGGCCGTGTGTATTTGGAGACAGACTTGGGTTTTGGGCTGGTTCACACGCAGGATGTGGCTTTGGCGGCTGATGCGGTCGAAGCGGGCCATTGGTTGCCACAGGAAGTGGCCTCGTCAGAACTCGCAGGCCAGTTTGGTTACGTGGCCAGCCCACAAGCGCTGCAAAATAGAATGCTACTATAAATATAGCTAACTATCTATATAATACGAGAGCTATAGCACGTTTTATCCAGAAAACGCGCGAAACCGGGGGAAGCCGTCAAAAATCCGTCAAATTTACTACATTGATAGTAGCCGTGACGAAGCTTCCTTGCGGCGAGCCTGCCTGGCCGAAATTACTTGGCAGCAACGGGCGCTGAAGCGGCTGGTGCCGCCGCATCTGCCACCACTGCCACGGCTGCACCCGCTGCCTTGGGCGCCTCAAACTTGGCACCGGCCGCGTTGGCCATGTAGACCACGGCGCGGGCAATTTCCAGGTCTTCAAAATCACCACCGCCCTGCGCCGCCATGGCACCCTTGCCTTTGAGCGCGGACGTCAATAGTGCTTCATAACCGGTCTTGATACGCGGCGCCCACAGGGCGGTATCGTCGATTTTCGGCGCACCAGCCAGCCCTGCAGCATGGCAGGTTATGCACTGGGCGTTGTAGACCGCCTCGCCGCCCTTGAGCTCACGGTTCGCATCGCGGATTTCAACCGACCCGACTTTTTGCAGGCGCTGCGCAATGGTTTTCTCCATATTTACCGTGCCGGCAGCGGGCTTGGCGTCTGACACGACGTAATAAACCAGGCCGATGATGGCGAAAATCGGCACTACAAAGGAAAAGAACACAGCAACCAACAATTGCTTTGGATTTTTGATGGGACCGGTGTGGTCCTCTTCAGCGCCTGGGGCGTGGCTGTTGTCGCTCATGGTTTCCTCAAAAAGTCGGTGGCTTCAAATCAACCTTGGATTATAGCCGCCGCCCCTGTGAAAACCCCTACAATTGAGGTCACACCAGCGTTGCGGCTGTAGCTCAGTGGATAGAGTATTGGCCTCCGAAGCCAAGGGTCGTGGGTTCGATCCCCGCCAGCCGCACCATTCACCTCCTCAAAGCGCCTCTTTTTTAAGCGTCAACGCCATGTCATACAAGGCGTTGCGATGGGTGCCGGTGAGGTCTGCGGCCAGTTTGACGGCGGTTTTGAGTGGCAGTTCGGCCAGCAAAAGTTTCAACACACGCTGTTCCTTCCCGGCCTCCTTCGCTTCGCGGGCCGGGTGCAAAACCAGCACAAACTCACCCCGCAAGCGGTTGGACTGCTCGGCCAGCCAGGCGGGCAGGTCACCGGTTTTGACGGTTGCAATTTCTTCAAACTGTTTGGTCAGTTCCCGGCATACGGTGACGGGCCGGTCGCCCAAAACCGACAGGGCGAGGGCCAACGCCTCGATGCGGTGCGGCGCCTCCATCAACACGCTGCTACGCGGCTCGGCCGCCAGTGCCTGCACGGCGAGTGCCCGCTCCCCGGCTTTGGACGGCAAGAACCCGACAAACACGAAGCCGCTGGCCGGCTCGCCCTCGCCCGCTTTGCCTGACAACCCGGCCGCGCTCAAGGCCGTGGTCACGCTGCTGGCGCCGGGTAACGGCATGACCCGAAGGCCTTGTTCGCGAACGGCCGCCACCAGCCGCGCGCCGGGGTCGCTGATGGCCGGTGTGCCGGCGTCGCTGACATAGGCCACGCGCAGGCCCTGGCGCAATCGGTCAATAACGGCAACCGATGCCTCGGCCTCGTTGTGCTGGTGCACGGCCATCAGGTGCGCCGACGATTTGTCGATGCCATAGGCTTGCAGCAGTGACTGGGTGTGCCGCGTGTCTTCACAGGCAATCGTGTCGACCAGCGCCAGCACGTGCAGCGCGCGCAAGCTGATGTCGGCCAGGTTGCCGATGGGTGTGGCGACCACATACAGCGCAGCTTGCGGATAATGCTGGGACGCGGCTGCGTCATGGGCGGCACGCAGCGCACTGGCATACAAAGAGCTCAAAGATGTTCCCCAAGTTGAAAGCGATCGCAATGCCTTCGGGTAAACCGGCCACCACCAAACAGGTGGGCGACGCGGCTGAGAGCGCGGCCTTGCTGCATTTGCAGCATGCGGGCCTGCGCTTGCTGGAGCGCAATTATCGAACGCCCGGACGCGGCGGTGGTGAAATTGACCTGATCATGCGTGAACCCGATGGTACGACCGTGTTTGTGGAAGTCAGAAAACGCGCCACCGCCCAGTACGGCGGCGCGGCGGGCAGCATCAGCTTTGTCAAACAGCGGCGCATTGTTTTCGCCGCGCGCCATTACCTAATGCGCCTTGGCACGCTTCCCCCGTGCCGGTTTGATGTGGTCAGTGTCGAACTTTCGGGCGTGCAGTGGTTGCGTGGCGCTTTTGACGCGGCCTGATGGCCCTACAGCCTGCCTGCTGTCATTTGTACGGTTGCATTTTGATTGACTGGGCCGGGTATCATTGCAGGCATGCTTGAACAACGCATTCAACAACACTTTATCGACAGTGCCGACCTCAAATACCAGTCGGCCCAAGCCCTGAGCAAACCGATTGCGCAGGCCGTGCAGGCGATGCTGACTTGCGTCACCAGCGGCGGCAAGGTGCTGGCCTGCGGCAACGGTGGGTCGGCCGCTGACGCGCAACATTTTGCGGCGGAATTTGTAGGGCGCTTTGAGCGCGAGCGACCCGAACTGGGTGCGATTGCGCTGACGACCGACTCGTCCATCCTCACTGCCATTGCCAACGACTACGATTTTTCCGTCGTGTTCTCGCGCCAGGTGCGCGCTTTGGGCTCCCCGGGTGACGTGTTGCTGGCCATTTCGACCAGTGGCAATTCAGCCAATGTGCTGGCCGCGATCGAAGCCGCCCACGAGCGCGAAATGATTGTGGTGGGCTTGAGCGGGCGCGGCGGCGGAAAGATGACACATGCGTTGCGTGACACCGATGTGCACATCTGCGTGCCCCACGATCGCACTGCGCGGGTTCAGGAGGTTCATATTCTGGCCTTGCACTGCATTTGCGATGCGGTCGACAATCAACTTCTTGGCGAACCGGAAAACCAACCATGACTCTGACTTTTAAAAGCACTTTTGCTCACCGTCTTGGCACCACCGCGATGTTTGTCTGCCTGGGTGCAAGCCTGGCCGTCAGCTTGAGCGCCTGCGTGCCGTTGATGGTCGGCGGCGCTGTCGTGAGTACCCTGGTGGCCACTGACCGGCGTACCTCTGGCGCGCAACTTGAGGACGAAGGCATTGACCTGCGTACGGCCAGCCGCATTCGTGAAGCGCTGGGCGACCGCGTTCACATCAACATCAACAGCTACAACCGCCAGGTGCTGCTGACCGGCGAAGTGCCGAATCAGCAGGACAAACAGACCGCAGAACAAATCGCTTCGCGGGTGGAAAACGTGCGGGCCATCGTCAATGAGCTGGCGGTTTTGGGCAACACCACGCTACAGCAGCGCTCGTCAGATGCGCTGATAACGGCAAAAGTCAAAGCCGGCCTGGTTGACGCCAAGGACCTCTATGCCAACTCTTTCAAAGTGGTGACGGAACGCGGCATCACCTACCTGCAAGGCAAGGTCAGCCAGCGCGAAGCAGACCGTGCGACGGAGGTGGCACGCAGCGTGAGCGGCGTGCTGAAGGTCGTACGGATTCTTGAGATCGTCAGCGAAGAAGAGCTCAAGCGCCTGCTGCCCCAGCCAGCGCCTGGCAGCGGCAACAAGCCGCCCGTCAGTTAGTCAACGAGCCGGCAATTCTTCGACGGGCCGCCCCTAGAAGAATTAGCCCCCTCGGGGGGCAGCGACCCGCGCAGCGGCGGAGCGTGGGGGCCAAAAAATTCTTCGACGGGCCGCCCCTAGAAGAATTAGCCCCCTCGGGGGGCAGCGACCCGCGCAGCGGCGGAGCGTGGGGGCCACATCACTTCAGCCGTTTGATCAGGCTAGAGGTGTCCCAGCGTCTGCCGCCCATTTGCTGCACGTCAGCATAAAACTGGTCCACCAGCGCGGTCACCGGCAGGCGTGCGCCATTGCGTTTGGCCTCGTCCAGCACCAGCCCCAGGTCCTTGCGCATCCAGTCCACGGCAAAGCCGAAATCGAATTTGTCGGCCACCATGGTTTTGCCACGGTTGTCCAGTTGCCAGCTCTGCGCTGCGCCTTTGCCAATCACATCCAGCACCTGGTTCATGTCCAGCCCGGCGCGCTGGCCAAACGCAATCGCCTCGCTCAGGCCCTGCACCAGACCCGCAATGCAGATTTGATTGACCATCTTGGCGAGTTGACCGGCACCACTGGCGCCCAGCAACGTAAACGCGCGCGAGAAGGCCATGGCGGTGGACTGAACAGCGGCGAAAGCCGCCGCATCGCCACCGCACATGACGGTCAGCATGCCATTTTGGGCGCCCGCCTGGCCGCCCGAAACCGGCGCATCAATAAACTGCAGCCCTGCCGTATTTGCGGCTGCCGACAGCTCGCGCGCTATGCTGGCCGACGCCGTCGTATGGTCGACAAATACCGCGCCGGCCTTCATGCCCTTGAACGCAGCATCGGCGCCCAGGGTCACACTGCGCAAATCATCGTCATTGCCGACGCAGCAAAAGACGATGTCGGCATGCTTGACGGCTTCACGCGGCGTTGCGGCTTGTTTAGACGCGTTTCCAGCGGCAAACTCGTGGCACCATGCGATTGATTTTGCGGCGGTGCGGTTGTACACGGTCACGTCGTGTCCGGCGGTCGCAAGATGCCCCGCCATCGGGTAGCCCATCACGCCGAGTCCCAGAAAAGAAACTTTGCGGGAGGCAGTGGATTCGTATGTTTTTGGATTGATGTTGGGCATAAAAAAACCGGTCGGAAAAACTGAGCGGGGGGTTAAATGATGGCAAAGTTTTCGGTGCCGGCACTCAAATCCTGCGACTTGCCGCGGTGGCTGTTGAGCTTGATCTGCAAACGCAGGTCGTTGAGCGAATCGGCGTTGCGCAGGGCGTCTTCGTAGCTGATGACATTGGCTTCATAGGCGTCAAACAGCGCCTGGTCAAAGGTTTGCATGCCCAGGTTGCGGCTCTTTTTCATGATCTCCTTGATCTCGGAGACTTCGCCCTTGAAGATCAGGTCTGAAATCAACGGCGTGTTGAGCAAAATCTCCACCGCCGCCGAGCGCCCCTTGCCATCCTGCTTGGGGATCAGGCGTTGGGAGATCAGCGCCTTGAGGTTGAGCGACAGGTCCATCAGCAACTGGGCGCGGCGCTCTTCGGGAAAGAAATTGATGATGCGGTCCAGCGCCTGGTTGGCACTGTTGGCGTGCAGCGTGGCCAGGCACAGGTGGCCGGTCTCGGCAAACGCCACGGCGTGCTCCATGGTTTCGCGGTCACGGATTTCGCCCATCAAGATCACGTCAGGCGCCTGGCGCAACGAGTTCTTCAGCGCGATCTCCCAACTGTCGGTGTCCAGCCCGACTTCACGCTGGGTGACCACACAGTTCTTGTGGGCATGGACGAACTCCACCGGGTCTTCAATCGTGATGATGTGACCAAACGAATTCTCGTTGCGGTAGTCCACCATCGCCGCCAGCGTGGTCGATTTGCCGGAGCCGGTGGCGCCCACCAGAATGCACAGCCCGCGCTTGGACAGCACCACTTCCTTCAAAATCTGCGGCACACCCAGGCCGTCAATGGTCGGCAGCACGGCGGGAATGGTCCGCATCACCATGCCCACCTTGCCCTGCTGCACGAAGGCGTTGACGCGAAAGCGCCCGACGCCGGGTGGCGAGATGGCGAAGTTGCATTCTTTGGTGCGCTCGAACTCGGCCACCTGCTTGTCGTTCATGACTGAGCGCGCCAGCGCCAGTGTGTGCCCCGCATTGAGTGGCTGCGGTGAAACTTTGGTGACTTTGCCATCGACCTTGATGGCAGGCGGAAAATCGCCGGTGATGAACAGGTCGCTGCCGGTTCGGCTGACCATCAGCTTGAGGAGGTCGTTGATAAATTTGGTAGCTTGATCGCGTTCCATAAGTTTTGGTGCTCCCTAAAGTTTTGATACGGGCCTGTTCACGGTTTTGAAAGACCGGTTTGCCCTGCCACCGGCCCGTGTTGCGTTTCGTCGTCTTCTGGGGGTGCTGCCATGGTGTGCTGCGGGTTTTGGCTTAACTGGGAAAGTTTTCAGGAATCTTGGCTTTGGAGCGGGCCTCGGCCGGGCTGATGATGTTGCGCTTGACCAGGTCCGTCAGATTTTGGTCCAGGGTTTGCATGCCGACGTTGCTGCCGGTTTGAATGCTTGAATACATCTGTGCCACCTTGGCCTCACGGATCAAATTGCGGATGGCGCTGGTGCCCAGCATGATTTCGTGCGCCGCCACACGGCCCGATCCGTCTTTGAGTTTGCACAAGGTTTGGGAGATCACCGCCTGCAGCGACTCCGACAGCATGGCGCGCACCATTTCTTTTTCGTCCGCCGGGAACACGTCGATGATCCGGTCAATGGTCTTCGCCGCGCTGGATGTGTGCAGTGTGCCGAACACCAGGTGGCCGGTTTCTGCGGCCGTCATGGCCAGGCGGATGGTTTCCAGGTCGCGCATCTCGCCGACCAGAATGCAGTCCGGGTCTTCACGCAGCGCCGAGCGCAGTGCTGCTGCAAAGCTCAAGGTGTGCGGCCCCACCTCGCGCTGGTTCACCAGGCACTTCTTGGACTCGTGGACAAATTCAATCGGGTCTTCAACCGTCAGGATGTGGCCAAATTCGGTTTCGTTCAGGTAGTTCACCATCGCCGCCAGAGTGGTCGATTTGCCAGAACCTGTGGGGCCGGTCACCAGCACCATGCCGCGCGGCTTCAGGGCCAGTTCGGCAAAAATTTTCGGCGCATTGAGCTGCTCCAGCGACAGGATTTTGCTCGGGATGGTTCGAAACACCGCGCCCGCGCCGCGCTCCTGGTTGAACGCGTTGACGCGAAAACGCGCCAGGCCTTCGATCTCGAACGAGAAGTCAATCTCCAGAAACTCCTCGTAGTTTTTGCGCTGCGTGTCGTTCATGATGTCATACACCATGGCGTGCACCGCCTTGTGGTCCAGCGCCTCGACGTTGATGCGCCGCACGTCCCCGTGGACACGAATCATCGGCGGCAGGCCGGCCGACAAATGCAGGTCAGAGGCTTTGTTTTTGACGCTGAAAGCAAGAAGTTGGGTGATATCCACAAAGAGCCTTTACGGTTTGGTACGCTCCACGGGATTATGACCATGATTTCCGACAATCTCCAGCAGGT
>JANOMD010000095.1:0-4423 GCA_031420135.1 Rhodoferax sp.
GATCACCCGCCCCGAGCAGCCGCGCTACGCGCTACGCTCGCAACCGGTCAAGGTGATCGAACACTTGAGCGGCGAGCTTGAGCTGTTGTGGGGCACTGAAGCCTTGCCCTTCAAGACGTTTGAGCGGCATCAGCATTTGAGTGCTACACGCGTGGCCGACGACAAGCTGCTCAATGGCCGGGTCGATGCGGTGCTGGCCAAAGAATCACTGCGCCTGCGCAAATTGCAGGCGCTGGTGGTCACTCAAAATGCCAGGCCGCGCTCACGATCACCCGAGCTTGTGATCTGAGGCCCTGTAGGTTCAACGGGCCGCGCCAGACCTCGCCCTCCGTGGATAACTGAGTTGCCCACACCACGGGGGTGTGGACAACCGGCGGCAACGCCGGTGCCTCAGTTACCCACCGCTCCCCGACGTTATGCCTACGGCCTGACGCGCTGCGCTTGCCCGGTGCAGTGGCCTGCCCTGCCCCTTCGGGCTGTGCCCGGTGGCCCCACCCCCAGCCTTTCAGACTTCCGATTCCCAATCCCAAACCCCGATCAAAGGGGACATTTCAATCTTGGGCTGACAATACCAGCCTTGTCTTGACAGCCCGTATTGCAAGAAGTGAAACGAGGCCTTGGTGGCTTTGGGGTGAAATGCGCGTGGAGATGCGGTTGGTGCGCCAAAACCGCAGCACATTGCACGGTCGTCGCGCGAGGGTCTGGAGCTGTGGGAAGGCCGCGCGTACGCACGCACCGGCTGAACGTTAAACTGGCCTCATGAAACTCTACTTTTCACCCTTCTCCCCCTACGTGCGGAAATGCCTGGTGGTGGGGCACGAGCTGGGCCTCGATGCCCGCATCACGCTGCTGCCGTCCAGCGCGCACCCGGTGCAGCGCGACCAGGCGATCATTGCCAACAACCCCCTGGGCAAGGTGCCGACCCTGCTGACCGATGATGGCCAGGCGCTGTACGACAGCCGGGTGATTTGCGAGTACCTGGACGACTTGGGGCGCGGCAGCCTGTTTCCCAAAACCGGCGCGGCGCGCTGGCAGGCCTTGACCCTTCACGCGCTGGGCGACGGCATGCTGGACGCTGCCTTGCTGGCACGCTATGAAGACGTGGCGCGCCCGGAGGAGATTCGCTGGAAGGAATGGCGCGCGGGTCAACTGGACAAGACAGAGACTGCGCTGGCCTGCCTGGAAAGCGGGATGGGGGGTGACGCCCCGGCCTTGACTGAGCGCGTGGACATCGGCACCCTGACCATCGGATGCGCCCTGTGGTACCTGGACTTGCGTTTTCCCGAACTGAATTGGCGCGCCCGCCACCCCAAGGTGACACGGTGGTACTCAGACTTTGCCCAGCGTCCTTCGATGCAGGCGACCTGGGCGCTTTGAAGTAGCGCAACTCCAACGAACGCAACTTCCCGTGGCGGTCACCCGCTACGCAGACGTTTCCAGGGTGCCCGCCAGGCAACGGTCTACCGCCGCCAGAAATTTAACCACATCCAGCGGCTTGGCGAGGTACTCGTCCAGGCCCGCCGTTCCGCCTTTTTCGATGTCGCGCGGAATGGCATTCGCGGTCACGGCAACGATCGGAATGGATCTTGTGCGCGCATAGCTTTTCAGCACCTCCAGCACCTGGTAGCCGTCCATCCCGGGCATGTTGATGTCGAGCAGGATCAGCTCGGGCTGGCGGCTCATGGCCAGCTGAATTCCCAATCCGGGTGTGTGCGCGGTGACCAGATCGATGCCCGGGCGCTTGCTCAAAATCTGGGCGATCAATTTGAGGTTGACCGGGTTGTCATCAATGCACAGCACGCAGCGCCCGGCGCTCGGGCTTTTTGAATGGGTCGTCCCGAAAACCGACGGCTCCAGCGCGCCAGCCATGGAAATAGTGTCGCGGGGCAGTTCAATCCAGAAAGTGGTGCCCACTCCTGGCTGGCTCTCAACTCCGATCTCGCCTTCCATCATGACCACCAGCTTCTGCGTAATGCTGAGCCCGAAGCCCGTGCCTTCAATGACGCCTTTGTCTTTTTCCAGGCGGTTGAAAGCCTGAAACACATCGGGCAAGCGCGCCGGTGCAATGCCCAGACCCGTGTCCGTGACCCCGATTCGAACCCGGTCGGCCCGTGTGTCCAGCACGCGCACCCCAATATCGCCACCTATGCGGTTGTACTTGATGGCGTTGGACAGAAGATTCAAAATGACCTGCTTGAGCCGGGCTCGGTCTGCGCGCACCACCACCTGGTTTGGCACCTGCACGTGCATTGTCAATTGTGCCGCCACCGCCAGCGGCTGCATCAGGCGACGGCAATCATCAACCACCTCTTTCAGGCGCACGGCTTCAAGCGACAGGGTGAGCCTTGTCCAACGAGGTATGAGCCTGACCGAGGCATGTATTTCCAGGCAGAAATGAGCCTGAAGGTGGATTTCTGGTTGAGCGGTTGGCAGGTTGATCATCACAAGGATGGTGATCAACATGGACGAAACGCGCCTGAGCACAATCGCGCAGTTGGAGGAATTCCTTGGCGCCAGCGCCCAAATCGAATTCACCGCGCATGGGGGTGACACTGAGCGCTACGCCCACATCAGCCGTGTCCTCAAACGTTTTGACTACCGCCGGCTGCCCAAACGCCAGCGCGGCGTGGTGCTGCGCTACCTAAAGCGCACCAGCGGCTACAGCCGCGCCCAGATCACCCGCCTGGTGGCCCAATGGACAGACAACCGCTTGGCCCCGGTGCCCCTGGCCAAGCGCTACCGCGCGCCCACTGCCCCCTTTGCCCGCAAGTACACCAGCGCCGATGTCAGCTTGCTGGTGCAGATGGACAAGGCCAATGAAGACGTGTGCGGCCCGGCTATCGCCCACCTCTTGCAGCGCGCCTACACCGTCTACGGCGATGCCCGCTACCAACGCCTGGCCACGCTGTCAGTCTCGCACCTGTACAACCTGCGCACGAGCGCAAGCTACCAGCGCCAGCGCGCCAACTTCACCAAGACTCGCCCGGTGTGCAACGCCATCGGCGTGCGCAAAGCGCCCCGTGCCGATGGTCGCGCCGGGTTCATCCGCGTGGACAGCGTCAGCCAATGGCAGGTTCAGGCTTGTGTGCAGGGCATCAGCGAGGCCTTTTTGCTGCCTGTCCTGAAGTTGATCCTTGCCCAGCTCCCCTTTGTGATTGAGGGCTTCCACTCTGACAACGGCTCGGAGTACATCAACGCCAAAGTGGCCAAGATGCTCAACAAGCTCAACATCGAACAGACCAAATCACGCGCACGCCACAGCAACGACAACGCCCTGGCCGAGAGCAAGAATGCCAGTGTGGTCAGGAAACACATGGGCTACAGTCATATCCCGCAGAAGTTTGCCCAGCCCATCAATGCGATTTACCAGGATGTATTCAATTCCTGGCTCAACTTGCACCGCCCGTGCCTGTTTGCCAGCGAAGTCACCACCGACAAGGGCAAGATCATCAAGCGCTATCTGCACAAGGACGTGAAGACGCCGCTGGAGTGTTTGGCGCTGCTGGATGAAAAAGGTTTGCTCAGGTTCAAAGCGGGTGTCACGCTTGCGGCTTTGCAGGCTCAGGCCAAACAGCAGACGGACTTGGCTGCGGCCCAAGCGATGCAACAAGCCAAGGCTGAGCTGTTCGCCAGATTCAACACGCCAAAGCCCGACACTGTTCGTCAGGCTTGAGAGGCCTCGCGGCGCGGGTTGATGCATGGGTACATGCATAACCGGGGGGGCCTGCGGCACCCTGGCAGGGGCCTTGATTCCCAAAAAACCAAAGACAAACACCAACCGCCTAAACTGCCACTTTTAAACCGATCAGCCCGTCAATCCAACTTCACCCAATCGATCCAGCTTCAGCCTCATACCTGGATTGGAAAATACTGCGCTTGCCGGTTGGCGTAGTAGTGGTTGGGAAGCGCGGATTTATGGCTGGCGTCGATGCAATGGGTTGGCGCTCTCAGGCCGCCCCAGTGCGCTTCGGGTTGAGTTGAAAAGCAGCCGTTGAACCTGGGGTTCTGAAACCGCAAGGGCGAGCCCGCAGGTGCGCAGATCCAGCAGGACAGTGCGCAGATCCGGAAAGCTTCAAGCTCATGCCGACAGGTAACGGTTGCGCAGGCCCTCGTCGGCGTTGAAGACCGCCATCTCGCCATCAAACACGACCGAACCCTGGTTGATGACGACGGCGCGTGACGCCACACCCATGCAAAAGCGCATGTTCTGTTCGGCCAGCAGCAGCGTCATGCCTGAGCGCCGCAGTTCCTGCAAGAGCGCCTGCAGCTGGTCCATCACCATCGGCGCCAGGCCCTGGCTCGGTTCATCGAGCAGCATCACCTCGGGGTTTCCGAGCAGCGCGCGGGCGATCACCAGCATCTGCTGCTGTCCGCCTGAAAGCGCTGCAGCGCCCTTGTTGCGCGCCTCCTTGAGCATCGGGAA
>JANOMD010000096.1:0-2234 GCA_031420135.1 Rhodoferax sp.
GCTTGCCACTTCAGCCACGTTGGGCACGGTTTTGAGTTCGTACTTCAGAAACCAATCCTGCAAGGCGCGCAACTGCCCGGCATCCAATTGGCCGGTGCGGTCAACCAGCGCATACTGGTAAATCCAGCCGACACCCGTCGCGTCTGGCCCAAGCGACGGTTTGGCGGCGGCAGGCAGGCGTGACTGCACCTGGTTCAGGTATTCCAGCACGCGTGAACGCGCCCAATACAGGTCGGTGCCATCTTCAAAAATCACGTAGACAAATGAGTCACCAAAAAACGAATAGCCACGCACCGTCTTTGCCCCCGGTACTGACAGCATGGTTGTGGTGAGCGGGTAAGTGACCTGGTTCTCGACAATGCGCGGAGCCTGGCCGGGGTAAGTGGTGCGGATGATGACCTGCACGTCCGACAGGTCGGGCAGGGCATCCAGCGGCGTTTTGAGCGCGCTGAAAACACCCCAGGCCGCAATCATCATCGTCGCCAACAGCACCAGAAAGCGGTTGACGATAGACCAGCGAATGAATCGCGCGATCACTTTTTGCTCCCCGGGGCGCTGTCCCGCACCTCAGGCGCGTCGTTCAGTCGCGCTTCCACGCCCTTGAGGCTGGCTTCGGAGTCGATCAGGAACTGCGACGAGACGACCACCCGCTGACCGGCTTGCAAGCCGCGTTTGATCTCGGTCTGGCCAGCACTTTCGATGCCAATTTCGACCTCGACCGGGCGGAACCTGCCTTGGTCTTCAGCCAGCATCACCACCATGCGCCTGCCGGTCTGTATCACGGCCTCGGTCGGGATCAACAAGGCTTTGGTGGCACGCATGTCCATGAACTGCATCGTCACGAACATGCCTGGCACCAGCACATTGCCGGGGTTGGCCAGTTCCACGCGCGCCTTGAGCGTGCGCGTGGCGGCATTGACTTCGGGCAATATCACCTGCACCGTGCCGCGCAAGGTGGTGCCGGGTGCGGCTGCGCTGCTGGCCTGTACTTTTGTGCCAGGGCGAATCAGCGCGGCCTGGCTCTCGGGCACTTCGGCATTGGCCCAAACCGTGCCCAGGCTGTTGATGCGAAACAGCGTGGCTCCTGGCATTGCCGTCATGCCTTCACGCGCCATGAGTTCAGTCACCACGCCGCCAATCGGCGCCACCAGTGTGATGCGCGGCTGCGCCTTGCCACTGCTTTCCACCAGCGCCATATGCGCCTCGCTCATACCCGCTTGGCGCATGCGCTGGCGGGCACTGTCAACCAGTGGCAGCAGGTCAGGGCCCTGCATGCGGCGCACTGACAAGAATTCCTCCTGCGCTGCAATCCAGTCGGGCACGTACAGCTCAGCCAGCGGCTGCCCTTTGGCCACCCGGTCAAGCGCGGCACGCACTTGCAGGCGCTCCACGTAGCTGGTGGTGCGCACTTGCACGATGGCCTGGTCGCGCTCGTTGAAGGCGATGCTGCCCACGGTGGACAGCTGGGGTGACAAACTTCCTTCGGTGACGGTTGCAGTTCGCACCCCCAGGTTTTGCTGAATGCGCGGGCTCACCGTGACCTTGCTGCCATCGCTGTCGCCATCGGCGTATACCGGCACCAGCATCATGTCCATGAAGGGCGACTTGGCCGGCTTGTCGAACTTGTTTCCCGGCACCATCGGGTCGTGGTAGTAAATAACCTTTTTGCCTGTTAGCGGGTCAACGTCGCCCGCCTTGATGCCTGAGGCAATGTGTCTGCGGGTGGCTTCTTCCCCTTGAGCGATGGTCTGCGGTAGCGCGTCTGCTGCACCGGGAGCCGCTCTGCCGCCTGCCGAGGGCGCCGACACCGCCATGCCCATCGTCATGCCCTGGTCCATTCCGACGGCATACAGCCCATAGCCAGCACCACCCAGGACAACCAGGACACCCACGGTGGCCAGGCCAATCAACACCGGTTTGAGTTTTTTGTCCATGCTTATTTCTCCAAAGTGGAAGCCAGAGTTTTCAGGGCCGTGGCATCCTGCCCGCCGGCAATCAGATGGTTAAGTTGAGCCCACAGCCCGGCTGTTTCCATCTCCAGGCGCAGGCGATCAATGCGAACCTCTATCTCCATGCGCCGCGCCTCCAGGACCGCCAGCAGCGGACCACTGCCCCGGTATGCGGCCAGCGCCGCCTGGGTTCGCTGCGCCGCAAGCGGAATGAGATCGCGGTCGTAGGCCAGAAGGCGCTTGCGATTGCCATGCCATTGCTGCAGCCAGGCACCCGCTTCAGCG
>JANOMD010000097.1:0-7754 GCA_031420135.1 Rhodoferax sp.
AACGACATGTGGGAGCCGCCAGCTCCCACATTCTTTTTGGACAACGCCAATGATGCAATTTTTCTTACCTTTTTTCGCAGTGAGTCTGCCGCTACTGAGCGCAGCGGCGTTCGCCGAAATCGATGTTGATGAGTTGTACAAAACCAAGAACTGCTTCGCTTGCCACCGAGTTGAACGCAACCACCTTGGCCCTTCGTTCAAGAGCATCGCCGTGAAATACACCGACGACAAAGGCGCGGATGTGAAGTTGGCAAAAAAGGTCTTAGAGGGTGCAGTGGGTGCTTGGGGTTCTGTTCCGATGCCGCCGCAGCCCCAGGTGACGGATGCCGAAGCGTTAATCCTCGTGCGCTGGATCCTTGAGCGCAAGTGATCCGTGAGCCGCGCCCGGCGGTGTAGGCTTATTGGCCCGCACCGAACAAGACATTGCTCTCGCACGCAAAGGCGAAGCACACCGTTCTTGGCATGCCATTTACTACGTTTTTAGTAGCTACCTACGCATATTATTCGAGAGCCAGCATGCCAAAATATCACATATTTCGCCGTTTTGACGCAATTTGTGAATAAAATTAACCTATGAGTTAATTTTTTCTCAAAACGCGCCCATCACCAGCCCGCTGCCGTTAAGCTGCCCTGGCTGCCCAGGTAATAGACGTTCGAGTCGATCTGCACACTGCGCTCAAACTCCAGCGACGAGGCCTGGTAACCGGCAAACTCACTGGTGAAGGTTTGACCTGGCAACGTAGGTTTGTCAATCAATGTTTTGTTCAAGGCATCGACTTCAAAACGGATCAGGCTTTGGTAGGTCGGCACATAAAAACCGCCGCTTGTGCTCAGAGTTTCGTTGACTCGCATCGGGATTGCGATTCGTGTTGTGTTGCCCACACTGAACAGGTTAATGCCATGGCGGCCAAAATCCAGACCGCTTAAAGATCCGGCTTTGCCGATGACGCGGGTGGCCAGCTCTTTGGGTGCTGCGGCGTTGCTCACATCAAACAGCGACACCTTCACGCCCAGCACGCGGCCCTGCGGCGTTGCATCTTTGCCCACGCCCAGCAGCAGGCCCGCGCTGTCTGGCCCGACCGGCAGCAGGTAGTCCGAATAGCCATTGGTTTTGAGTTCACCGGTGACTTTAGGGTCCAGCGGGTCAGCCAGATCCAGCACGTAGAGTGGGTCAGTCCGGCGGAACGTCACCACGTAGGCGCGTGTACCCAAGAACCGCACGGCATAAACCTGCTCACCGCTCAAGCCAATCGGTGCGGGGCGTTTGTCATTGGGCAAGGTGGCGATGGTTTTCAGTTGGACGGTGGCGCTGGTGTCCTCACGCAGCACCGAAAGAATCGCGGGTGATTTTGCGGCAACGCCAGAAGGTGCCTCCAGCAGGCCAAACCAGCCCAAGCTGCTGGTATAGGTGACGACGCGCAGGTCGTTGTTGTGCTCACTCATGCGGTACGACGTTTTGCTGGCATCCCAGCCCAGATGGCCGGGCACCGAGCCCGAGCCGCGGTAGCTGATGGCCATCCCGCTGACACCAAATTTGTGGATGTCGGTGGTAGGTTGTCCGCCATAAATCAGGCTGCCGCCTTGGGTTACCACGTCGGTGCGGCTGGTGGCCAGGTAGAGGCTTTTCGCCGACATGTACAGGCCGTTCACCCGGCCTAAAAAGCATCGGCTGCTGCGCTCAAACGTGGGCGATGCCAGGTTGATGGCGGTGATCGTCGTCAACTGCACCGCGCTGGAGGCGTTGGCGGCCTGCAACTGGCAGTCGGTGTCGGCCATTAACGGTTGAACTGTCGGCCCGGACGCGCTGGCCGCTTTGATCGACAGCGTCGGCAGAATCTGCGGGTTGGTCACGCGCGCAACCGCGTCTTTGCGCTCAGCCACACTCGCGCTGGCACCGCCCGCGACCTGCAGCGGGAAGACGGTGTCAAACCGGGGCAGCCAGCTTGTCACCACATACAGCGTGTTGTCGATGGTGCGGCTGTCGATCAACTGGCCGTCAATGCGCAAGGTGCTGGTGCTGCTCAGGGGTTGGCCCGCCTTGGCGCTGACGACATTGATCACGGTTTGGATCTGCACAAGGTTGGGCGCCGGAGCGATCAAAGCCACGCTTGAAGACACACCCGAGGCCTGAGGATTCACGCTCGACGTGGTGTACTTCACGTTTTGCCCGATCAAGGCCAACTGCTCGCCATTGGCGGCAAGATGCAAACCGTTGAATTGGTCATCGTGAGGCAAGGCGATGCTGCTGCCCGGTTGCAGACTGCCATCGGCCAGGCGCGTGTGTACGGCGAGCTGGCCCAGTTGCCGATCACCGGGCTTGGCGAGCGTCATCGAGAACAGGCGGCGGCCGTCGGCCTTCAAAATGTCAGACTCGTCCACCCCGCCTTCCTGCAGCGTCGTGCTGGCATAGCTCGGTGCGGCAGTAGACGCACCGCTGCTCGGCACAGCGCCCGTTGGCGTGGCGACAGCCGATGACACCGCGCCCGCGAACCCAAACACGCTGTCGTCATTGCCGCTCAACCCTTGGTCGATCTGCTGGTTGAGCTTCTTTTGCACATAGCTCAGCAGCGCGCCAGGCTCAGACGCCGCCAACGCCACGGGCGAAATGAGTGAAGGGGCGGGCGGCGGCTCCACCGCAATCGGCGAGTTGACCGTGTTGCCACCGCCACTGCCACCGCCACAGGCGGCAAGCGCCAGCAGCGCAGCGCCCGTGGCAGCTTGGCGCACGGACGGGCTTACCCACTGCCCCGCAGACTTGCGAGTGGGCACGCGAACCGCCACGCGAATGAATTGGGGCCGCTTGAGTTGAATCAAGATGCGATGACCAGGTTGGGGGTATGACATGACTGCAATCCTTTGGAGAAAAGTGCGCTGAATGTGCGGTTGAATATGCTGTAGAACAAATAGTTGTCAATTTCCAATGTCGTGGGATAATATCCCACGTACAATTTATCTGTCAACCATTTTTTTGAAAATAATGCTGTGCAACGTTTTTCCACCCGACTGATTACCCCACAGCCAACGTGACTGCCCGCTCCAGCGTCATCCTCCACAGCGTCCTGCACCTGCTCAAGCCGGCCGTGCGCCTGATGCTGCGCCACGGCGTGGCCTACCCGGCGTTTGCGGCGGCGCTCAAGCAGGTGTTTTTGAGCGCAGCGCAGGATGAGATCAAGGCCAGCGGCATGGCGCAAACAGACAGCGCGGTCAGCCTGCTCTCGGGTCTGCATCGGCGCGACGTGCGCAACCTCACCCGTGCTGACGATCCCGCGCCAGCGCCGCAAGCCTTCGCGGGCCTAGCCTCGCAAGTCGTGGCGCGCTGGCTGAGCCAAGACTTGTACCTGGACGAGAATCAAGCCCCCATCGCCATCGCCCGCGCCGGCCCTACGCCAAGTTTTGACGCGCTGGTACATGCCGTCACGCAAGACGTACGCCCGCGTTCGGTGCTGGACGAGCTCATCCGCCTGGGGTTGGCCGCTGAGGAAGACGGCCAAGTCACGCTGCTGGCACAGGGCTTTGTGCCGCGTGCGGGCCTGCCCGAGTTGGCCGCACTGATGCAGGACAACCTGTTTGACCACGTGGCCGCCGCTTGCGAAAATCTGGATAAGAAGGCTGCCGTTGAAGGTGCAACGCAGTCGGCTGATACGACCGACTTCCTGGAGCAATCCGTTTATGTCGACGAGATCACTGCCGATTCAGCCCACCGCCTGCACCAGGTGTCGGCCCAGGCCTGGAAGCTGGCCTTCCAGACCGTCATGCGCGATGCCCAGCGCAGCTTTGACCACGATGCTGTGCACGCCACGGCAGACGAGCGCAATCACCGCGCGCGCTTTGGCGTTTACTTTTATTCCACGCCTGTGCAGGGCAAAATAAACTTTGATTCGAAAGAACCTCATGAACCGAATAGTTAACTCCAGCGTCAACTTTTGGCAACTGTTGAAAGGCACCGCGGTGCTGCTGGCAGCGCTGTGCCTCGCCGCCTGCGGTCCTGGCTCCGGCGGCACGGGCATTGGCCCGCGTGCCATTCTGGGAACCTACGTCAGTGCCGCAGGCGCAGGCAGCGTGAGCGTTCCAGTCACAGCAGCCGTGCCCGGCATCGTGCTTTCCGCCAGCCCCGATGCCAACTTTGTCGTGGTGTTTGAGCCTGAGCGCGTCACGCTCACCAACGCCTGCCTGGTGTTCTCATCCCAAGGCGCACGCATCGAGTCGGATGGTCAACTGCAAATTGACGGCCTGTTGCGCATCAACGCACCCGGCAACACCGATGCCACATCGCCCGCCACCCTCATCGCGCGAATCGATGGAGCTGGTCTGCAAGTCACCCTGCGTACCCCCGCTGGGGCCAACCTGGCTAGCTTTGGCACATCAGCGCAGTTGCCTGCGGGGGTTAGCCCGGTGTCGGCGGGGGCTTGTATGGCGAAGGCGGGGTAGTTGCCCCTTTGGCGCCCCTGTCAGACCTTGGCCCGATACCGAACGCCCGGCGCATCTTTCAGATCAGCATCTTGTGTGAACAGTTGGGCGGCGTGCTGTTGAGCCGTTTGCCAAATGATGGCATCGGCCATGGCGAGTTTGTATTGCACGGAAGCGATGGCGGCCAGGCGCATGCCCGATGCATCAAGCTGAACGACCTGCCCTCGGCTCATCGCCGTCACGGCACGGTCGCCAAACGACTGGCCACGTTGCACCAGAACACGCTTGCAAACCTCATAGATCGTGATCGCGGGCACGATCAAATTCGGCAAGTCGGCCAGTGCGGGTTCAAAGAACGAAGCGTTCTTGCCGTCTGCGATGTACTCCAGCCAGCCGCAGGAATCAACAACATTCATGGGCGTTAGTCTTCCGCGTCGCTAGGAACATCCGTGTCAATCCCGGGGCACATGCCGCGAATCGCTGATATGGGCAACTCGGGCACCAGCTCCACATGGTCTCCCACCACCCGAGCTTCCAGGCGTTGACCCGCCACCAAATTGAGCGCTTTACGAACGTCTTTGGGTATGACGATTTGGAATTTTGGCGACAAAGCAACTGAAGTCATAAAAAACCATTTCGTAAGCTGTTTTGATATCGTACTACAAATAACAAATGCATCTCGAACGCTTTACCCGAACTCCCTCGGCCACTTGTAAGATGTAGTGATGAACCTCCCCTCCCACTTCTGGTCCGACCTCACATCCCGCCAGTTTTCACAACTCGGCGCAAGCCCCGATGTGGGCCGGGTGGTAGCGGTATTGCCCGTCGCCGCTACCGAGCAGCATGGCCCGCACCTGCCGGTCAGTGTTGATGCAACACTGGTGGATGGCGTTATCGCCGCTGCCCTGCCGCATTTGAAAGACACACTGCCGGTGCTGTTCATGCCGACGCAGCAGGTCGGTAAAAGCAACGATCACATCCGCTTCCCTGGCACGCTCACACTGTCGGCGCAGACGCTGATCGCTGTCTGGATGGAGCTGGGGGCTTGCGTCGCGCGCACCGGCATCAAGAAGCTGGTGCTGCTCAATTCGCACGGCGGGCAAGTCAGCGTGATGGACATCGTCGCGCGCGACCTGCGCACGGCGCATGATTTGATCGTCTTCTCGACCAACTGGTACACGCTGCCGCTCGGTGCGCAGGTGCTGGGTCTGTTCCCACCGGAAGAACACCGCTTTGGCATCCACGCGGGGGATATGGAAACCTCGATGATGCTGGCGCTGGAAGAAAAATCTGGCGCGCGCCATGTGGACATGACCCAGGCGCGCGACTTCAAATCCACCGCCGAAGAACGTGCCACCCACTACCCCATTTTGGGCAACGGCAGCAGCGCCAAACTGGGCTGGCAGATGCAGGACTACAACGCGATGGGGGCTGCCGGCAACGCCTCCATCGCGACCGCCGCAAAAGGCCACGCCATCCTCAATGCCGCAGGCGCGCAACTGGCCAAACTGCTGCAAGAGGTCAGCGACCTGCCCTTGTCCACCTTGAACCCCAGCCCGCATTTCCCGCCATGAAACTCGAAAACGTGCTGATTCCGCAATGTGTTCGCGGTTTTCCATCCGCCAACTCCATCCCCGGCGGGACGCTGGCGGGCAAGCCGCTGGGCACACTGTTGCCTGCGCTGGTGGACATGCGCGTCCACATTGACAAAGGCGGAACCCTTTGAACCACCTGCGCGCTTCCGACGCAGCCGCCATCGCCAAGCTGGCAACGCAGGCCACGCTGGGGGTCACACGCATGGCCGAGGGCGTGCACCAGGCGGTGTGGCGCACCTTGGGGTCGGCGGGTGGCAAAGACGCGGGCCAGACCGGTGGCGTGACCGGACTGATCTACAAAACGGTGCGCGGGCTGACACAAGCCGTGGGCAAAGGCGTGGATGCTGCGTTGACCCGCTTGCAGCCGCTGTTTGACGCCGCAGATCATGCTGCCCCCGAGTCACCGAAGCGCGAGGCGGTGTTGGCGGCATTGAATGGCGTGCTGGGCGACCACCTCGCTGCCACAGGGAACCCGCTGGCCACACCGATGACGCTGCGCTACCGGGGTCGTGTGCTGGATGGGCAAGCCATGCCGTCTGCATCAGAAGCCACTGGGAAAATCCTGCTGCTGGTCCACGGCCTGTGCATGAACGACTTGCAGTGGTCGGGCCCGTCCAACAGCGCCAGTCCATCGAATCATCCCGCCGTGCATGATCTCGGCCAGGTGCTGGGTGATGCGCTCGGCTACACGCCCATTTACCTGCGCTACAACACGGGCTTGCATACCTCTCAGAATGGGCGCGAACTGTCCCGGCAGCTTGAGCAGCTTGTCAAACAATGGCCGCACGCCATCAGCGACCTCAGTATGTTGGTGCACAGCATGGGTGGCCTGGTCGCCCGCAGTGCACTGGTCGCGGCTGAAGAGGAGTCGCTGAACTGGCCGCACTATTTGAAGAACATCATCTTCCTGGGCACACCGCACCACGGCGCACCGCTGGAGCGTGCGGGCAACTGGCTGGATGCGATTTTGGGCAGCACGCCCTACTCCCGCCCGTTTGCCAGGCTGGGCCAGTTGCGCAGCGCGGGCATTACCGATTTGCGCTTTGGCCATGTGGTCGATGCCGACTGGGCGGGCCAGGACCGCTTTCGCAAAAAGCCCGACAGCCGAACGCCAGTCCCGCTTGCGCCAGCGCGCCATCCGGCTACAGGGGCGAGCTCGGGCGTGGCAAGCTACACCATCGCCGCCACGCTGGCGGGCAAGCAAAGCCCCATGGCCGAGCGGCTGATTGGCGACGGCCTGGTGCCTTTGCCCAGCGCATTGGGCCAGCATGCAGACGCCGCGCGCACTCTGGCGTTCGACAAAGCCGCGCAACGCATCGTCTACCGCACCAGTCACATGGCGCTGCTCTACAGCCCCGAAGTCGCGCAGCAACTGGTCACCTGGCTGGCGGCTGATGTCACCGCCTGATGGCCCGGATTGCGCCGGCTGGGGCGTCTGGTTTCGATTTTTAGCGGACTATTATATTAATAGCAAACTATCTATATAATACAAGAGCTACAGGTCTATTTAATTAGTTTTTTGTCCAAAACCGGTTGAAAAGCGGCCTAATATACCTGATATGGGTATATTGAGCAGCATTTTTGTCAATTTCACGACCCTGCCCAAGTGGACTGGCAGCACCGCAGGTGGCATACACTCATTCTGTGACAAATGCGAACGATCCATCCACTCAACCTGACCTGCATGCGACATCCGGCGGGCAGGCCGCAGAACCCGCTGATCCTGCTGATGAACCCACAATGGCTGCCAGC
>JANOMD010000098.1:0-2100 GCA_031420135.1 Rhodoferax sp.
CGGTCTGGGGGTTTGGTGGCTGGCCAGCAACACCATGCACAACATGCAGGTGCGCGGCATTCAAAGCGGTTTTGATTTTCTCAAGGGTCCGGCGGGCTTTGACATTGGCGAAAGCCTGTATGAGTTCGATTCATCCCAACCGTACTGGCAGGCGTTCCTGGTTGGACTGACCAACACCTTGCGTGTCGCCATTGTCGGCATCCTGCTGACCACGATTTTGGGCACCCTGCTCGGTGTGGGGCGGTTTTCACGCAACGCATTGGTGCGCGGACTGTGCTACGCCTATGTCGAATTTTTCAGAAATGTACCCGTACTTTTGCAATTGTTGATGTGGTACTTGATGTTTACCGAAGTGTTGCCGACCGCGCAGGAAGCCTGGACGCTAGGCCCGCTGTTTCTGAGCAAAGGCGGTTTGACTTTTCCAGTGCCGATATGGGCGGCAGGTCATTTATGGGCGTTGATTGGCATCATTGCCGGTGTGGCGGTGGCGGTTGTTTACCGCCGTTGGGCCTTCAGGCAGTTTGAAGCCAGCGGCAAGCTCAAAAGCATGTTCTGGATTCCTTTGGCCATCATTTTGCTGATGGGGATTGCAGGCTGGCTTGCCGGTGGGGCGCCTGCGCAATTCAATCAACCGACCAAGGGCGATTTTTCAATTGAAAACGGCGGCTCACTGACTCCGGAGTTCTTGTCGGTATTGATAGGACTGACCGTCTATACCGCTGCTTTTGTGGCTGAAGTCGTTCGTGCCGGCATCCAGTCAGTCGCACAAGGCCAGGCAGAGGCCGCGGCCGCGCTGGGGCTGAATCAGCGCCACACCATGAAACTGGTGATGTTGCCGCAGGCCCTGCGCGTGATCATTCCGCCCATGACGAACCAGTTTTTGAACCTGACCAAGAACTCGTCACTGGCCGTGGCCATTGGCTACCCGGATGTGGTGTCGATTGCCAACACCGCGCTGAACCAGACCGGTCGCGCAGTGGAATGCATTGCCATCGTGATGCTGGTGTACCTGACTACGTCATTGACCACCTCATTGCTGATGAACTGGTACAACGCCCGCTCGGCGATCAAGGAGCGCTGATCATGGCAACCAGCGACAACTCACCTTCCAGCGTGACCCCGCAATCAGCCACGGGCAGGACCTTTGCCCCCATCCCGTCGCGCGAAGCCCCGGTAAAAACCGAAGGCTTGATCGCCTGGATCCGCATCAACCTGTTCGGTGATTTCGCGACCGGGTTGATGACCCTGATTGTTGGCGGCGCACTGCTTTACGTGATTCCCCAATTTTTCAGTTGGTCCATCTGGCGCGCTAGTTGGTTGCCGAGTTTTGAGGCTTGCCGTGTTGATGGTGTCGGTGCCTGCTGGGGGGTGGTCGCCGAGAAGTACCGCATCATCCTGTTTGGACGCTACCCGTTTGAGGAGCAGTGGCGTCCGCTGGTTGCCACCCTGTTGATGCTTGGCATGCTGATCGGCAGTTGCATGCGGGCGTTCTGGAAACCGTGGCTGGTGATTGCCTGGGCGCTGGTGCTGGCGGTCTTTTTTATGCTGATGTACGGCAATGTGATGGGCTTGTTGAAAGTGGAAACGGACCGTTGGGGTGGGCTGCCGCTGACCATTCTGCTGGCGTCACTGTCGATGGTGATGGCCTTTCCGATTGCGATGTTGGTGGCACTTGGGCGGCGCTCCAATTTGCCGGCCATCCGCACTTTTTGCACTATTTATGTGGAGTTGGTCCGGGGTGTGCCGCTGATCTCGGTGCTGTTCATGGCCTCGTTCATGTTCCCGCTGTTCATGCCGCAAGGTTTCTCGATTGACGTGTTGATTCGAGTGCTGGTTGGCATCACGCTGTTTGCAGCAGCCTACATGGCCGAGGTGATTCGCGGCGGCTTGCAGGCCATCCCCAAAGGCCAGCTTGAAGCGGCCGCCACATTGGGCCTGTCCTACTGGCAAACGCAGCGCAAGATTGTTTTGCCACAAGCTTTGGCGATGGTGGTGCCCAGCATCATGAACAACTTCATCGGCCTGTTCAAGGACACCTCCCTGGTGACCATCGTCAGCCTGTATGAGCTGACCGGCGCCCTGTCGCTGGCCGTCAACTCC
>JANOMD010000099.1:0-2396 GCA_031420135.1 Rhodoferax sp.
CAAAGCAAATTCGATCCGGCTGCCTTGCCGAATGCCCAATTGTTGTCGCACGCTTTTGGGTATGGTGACCTGCCCTTTGCTGGTGACCGAAGTGACTTCCATATGTGTCCTTATTGAGTATTACCCAGTAATACTATGGCATTTTAAGGGTCGATGTCAAGCTTCGGGCACCCACCAATGGTTGAAAATTTCTGAATTTCAAGATGTCCAAAATTTTTTGACGGCCGGTTGCAACGCTGCCTCTGCCTGCGGTTGCCACTGCCACCTAGGAATTCAAATCCGGATACCGGTCACTTGCCAATGCCCGCAACTGGCCCATAGCGTCCATCGCCAGACACAGCTGAGAATCCAAACTCGTCACGCAGCAGTTCCCCAACCAAACCGCCCGCCCAGCATGGTGACAGCGCAATGTGACCGGGCTTTGGGGCGGAATGCGCGTGGACGCAATCTGTCGGTCACCTCAAAAAATGAGCGACCACCGCGTCGCACACATTTTTCGTGCCGCGCGTGCTTTCGCCCCAAAACCGCAGCACATTGCGCTGTCGCCGGGCTGGGCACACCACTTTGCACAGTCAGTTAAATTCCATGTAGCTTGAGGCGCTACGCACTACAATAGATGCCAATGATCAAGAGTTTCCGCCACAAGGGCTTGCAACGATTTTTTGAAACAGGCAGCAAGTCAGGGATTCAGGCATCTCAGGCCACCAAGCTGGGCCTTCAATTGGCAGCCCTTGATCAAGCGATACGGCCTGAAGACCTGTCAGCGCCCTCCTGGGCCTTGCATCCCTTGAGGGGCGACCTGAAAGGCCATTGGGCGCTGACTGTGAATGGAAATTGGCGCATGGTGTTCGCTTTTGACGGCCGGGATGCCGTGCTTGTTGATTACAAAGACCACCACTAAGGCTTCACATGACTCGAATGCACAACCCTCCTCATCCCGGCAAAGTTCTCCGCGAGTATTTAGGCGATGTCACTGTCACCGAAGCTGCTGTGAAGCTTGGCGTCAACCGGGTCACGCTGTCGCGTGTCGTCACAGGGGCTTCGGGTATTTCTGCCGACATGGCCTATCGCTTGGGCGAGGCTTTTGGAACCAGTCCTGAGTTATGGGCGGGGATGCAGTTGCAGTACGACCTGTTCCAAGCCGGCAAAGTGAAGCGCACCGGAATTGAGCGGTTGGCGGCCTAGTACACCCCCACCGCTTGATCGGCGACTGGTGGGTGCCGCCACGGCTACCGCACCACCGCTCTGACAATCACCTGCCCCACCGGCAAGCTCGCCGCCTTCCAGCTCTCCATACCGCCCCAATACCAGCCGACCTGGCAATGAGATCTACCCGGCCGGGCCTGACGGCCAAACTTTCTGAAGATGTTTTCTAGGCCAACGAATGGCACGTCATCCGGGCTTGTCCAACAAAGGCTTCACATCGCGGCGAGTGCGATCTAACTTTGATCGCAAGGTCGCTGCGTCACAACCAACGACGAACCTTCGACGCATAGCTGCTGTAACCCTCACCGAATTTTTCTTTAAGATAGCGCTCTTCTCGTAGGATGACACCCCACTGCGTAGCTACGACAGCCGGGATGACCGAGGCCAACACCCAGAGTGACGAGATTGCGACAGCGATGCCGATGAGCAAAAGCGTGAGGGACAAGTAGGTTGGATTTCGACTGAGACGGAATGCTCCGCTTGTGACAACCTTGGTAGTGGACTTGCGTGCGTCGAAAGCTGTGTGCGCTTGAGCAAGCGCTTTGAACGCGGACGCCACCAGGGCGATGGCGACGACGATGAAGCTGAACCCTAGCCAAGCACTGACCGGAAACGGCAGCAATTGGGTGGGTGCAATTTTCTCCGCCGCAAACCCGACAGCAAAGGCTATGCCATACAGGACAGGAGCCGGGGCGATCACCCCTGCGTTGTCTTTGGAAGGGGTGGTTGGCATATGGGTAATTGAGTTACTTAACGAATAGCGTTTATCTGTCGCCAGGTCAAATCGGTAGAAACCAAGAGCACTTCCTGCGGCAGATGAACCTTGTTGGACTGAACCGGCACCGCGAACGATTGGCGTGTGCGGCATCGGGGTTTGTAAATTTCGCGTCCCGTGTGCCAAAGCAAATTATGACCGGAATGGTGGGATTTGTGGCGTCAATTGACGGCGCAAGACCGCGCAAGGGGTCAATTGAACACGCCAGTCGCGCGTGCTTTCACCCCAAAACCGCAGCACATGGCGCTGTCGCCGCACAGGACCGCCAACGGTAGTCGCACTCGAAAGCAGAACAAGCACACCCCCGAAAGCTAAACTTGCGGCGTGACCCAAGCCCTTCGCATCATCTCCTCGATGGCCACCAAACAACTGCTGGCTGACTTGATTGGGCTTTATCAACAAACTCAAAGCGCAG
>JANOMD010000100.1:0-6517 GCA_031420135.1 Rhodoferax sp.
TCGCGGTGGCTCAAACCGCCCACAGTGCGGTCGCCAATAGTGATCAGGAAGCGCTTGGACGCAACGGTAGGGTGCGCCAGCACATCAATAGCTGCCTTTTGCAGGTCAACACCGGTCAGATGGATGGGCTTGAACTGGCGCGTCACAGTTTTGACATCGCGATGCATTTTGGGCGGCTTGCCCAAGAGCACGTTCATCGGCATCTGGACAGGTGCTTGCAGCGTATCGTCGCCATCCGTCAGGATCAGTTGCCGATCTTCAGTTGCCACACCGACCACAGCGAACGGGCAACGCTCACGTTCACACAACGACTTGAACAATTCCAGCGATTCGGGCGCGATGGCCAGTACATAGCGTTCCTGGCTCTCGTTGCACCAGATTTCCTTGGGCGCCAGGCCAGATTCTTCCAGCGGCACGGCGCGCAGGTCGAACCGGGCGCCACGTCCCGCGTCGTTGGTCAACTCTGGGAAGGCATTGCTCAAACCGCCCGCACCCACATCGTGAATGGCCAAAATGGGGTTTTTCGACTGCAGGTTCCAGCAATGGTTGATGACCTCCTGCGCGCGACGTTCAATCTCCGGGTTGCCGCGTTGCACCGAATCAAAGTCAAGCTGCGCTGCATTGGCGCCGGTGGCCATGGAGCTGGCCGCGCTGCCGCCCATGCCAATTCGCATTCCAGGGCCACCCAGTTGAATCAGCAAACTGCCAGCCGGGAATGCGATTTTGTGCGTTTGCGTGGCATCAATCACGCCCAGGCCACCGGCGATCATGATGGGCTTGTGGTAGCCACGCTGCTCTTGCACTTCGCCTTGCGCCGTGGTGTGCGAAATGGTTTGCTCGTATTCGCGGAAGTAGCCCAGCAAATTTGGCCGGCCAAATTCGTTGTTGAACGCCGCGCCGCCCAGCGGCCCTTCGATCATGATCTGCAAGGGGCTGGCGATGTGGTCGGGTTTGCCGTAGCTGCGAGAGAAATTAATTGGCGAATTGGTTGCGGTGGGACCCCAATTAATTTTGGAGACGGTAAAGCCCGTCAACCCAGCTTTGGGCTTGGAGCCCCGCCCAGTTGCGCCCTCATCACGAATTTCGCCGCCCGCGCCGGTTGACGCGCCTGCGAACGGCGATATCGCAGTCGGATGGTTGTGCGTTTCCACCTTCATCAGGATGTGATTGACGGCGCTGTATTTTTGATAGCTGACGTTTGATTTGGCGATAAAGCGCTCGACTTGCGCTCCCTCCATCACCGAGGCATTGTCAGAATACGCCACCAGCATGTGCTGCGGATTGACCGTGTGGGTGTGGCGGATCATGCCGAACATGCTGCTGGCCTGCGCCACGCCATCAATTGTGAACTGGGCGTTGAATATTTTGTGGCGGCAATGTTCGCTGTTGGCTTGCGCAAACATCATCAGCTCGACGTCGGTCGGGTTGCGGTCAAGCTGGGTGAATGCGGCCACCAGGTAATCGATTTCGTCCGCCGCCAGCGCCAGACCAAACTCGCGGTTCGCATCCTCCAGCGCGCCCTTGCCACCTGCCAACACATCAACATGGGCCATCGGGACCGCTTCAATTGCAGTGAACAATTGCCGGGCCTCTGCGAGCTCAAACATCACGCTTTCGGTCATTCGGTCATGCAGCAAAGCGGCAATCTGGTCCAGTCGCTGCGCAGACAAAACTGCATTGCCCAACAACGGCTGTTCAAGCATCAAGCAGTATTCGACGATGCGCTCAACCCGGCGTACCGCCAAACCACAGTTGTGCGCGATGTCGGTGGCCTTGGACGCCCATGGGGACACGGTGCCAAAACGTGGCGTGACGACGATCAGGACCGCCTTGCGGGAACCTTGCTGGGCGGGTGCCTGGAAAGGCTCGCCGTAGGTCAACAGCGCCCGCAGGCGCTGGGAAAGCACCGCATCAGGCGCCACGTCGGTCGTGACCAGGTGGACAAATCGCGCAGAAACATGGGAAATCCCGGGGTGAATGGCCTGCAACCGGGGCAGCAACTGGTCGGCGCGAAAGCGGCTCAGAGCGTTTGCGCCCTCAAATTCGGAAATAGGCTGGGTCACTTGGGAGTCAGGAAAGGTGAGCAGAGGGGTTCAGGCATGGGGCAAAACACCTGCGCGGGACAGTTTTGCCCAAGGCCCCTGGATTTTAACTGGGCCGAGGTCTGGGATAATTGGCACATGACTATTACCTATAAAGACGCACTGGGCGTTACTGGCATGCGCATCGCCGGAAAGCTGGCCTCGGAAGTGCTCGACTACCTGACGCCCCATGTTCAGCCCGGCATCACGACCAATGCGCTGGACAAGCTGGCTTTTGACTACATCACCCAGGTTCAGGGCGGCATTCCAGCACCGTTAAATTACCGGGGCGGCGGCAACATCCCGTACCCCAAGTCGATTTGCACTTCGGTCAACCACCAGGTTTGCCACGGCATCCCAAACGACAAACCGCTCAAAAAAGGCGACATTGCCAACATCGACGTGACGGTCATCAAGGATGGCTGGCACGGCGACACCAGCCGCATGTTCATCGTGGGCGACAGCTCGATCGCTGCCAAGCGTCTGTGCAGTTTCACCTTTGACGCCATGTGGCACGGCATCATGATGGTCAAGCCTGGCGCACGCCTGGGCGACATTGGCTGGGCGATCCAGAAATTTGCCGAAGGCCACGGCTTCAGCGTGGTACGCGAGTTTTGTGGCCATGGCATTGGCCGCGTGTTTCACGAGGAGCCGCAAGTGTTGCATTACGGCAAGCCGGGCACGCTTGAGGAGCTCAAGGTGGGCATGACCTTCACCATTGAGCCCATGATCAACGCCGGGCGAAAGGAAATCAAGGATGGCCCCGAGAAAGACGGCTGGACCATCGTGACCAAAGACCATTCGCTGTCAGCCCAATGGGAGCACACCGTGCTGGTGACCGAAACCGGCTACGAAGTGCTGACGCTGTCGGCCGGCAGCCTCGCAACGCCTGCTTTTGTGCCCGCTTTTGTCGTGCCGCAGGTTTCATCAGTCGCGCCTGCTTGAGTTTCAGCCTCTGCACCTGCTGGCTCCACCTGCATGATCTCGCCCGCAACCCAGCGCGAGCAGTACCGCACCCGCAAGACCGAACTGCTGGCAAGCATTGCAGCCAGCGGGACGTCAACCCGGGGCGTGCGCCGACTGCTGCGAAATCTCTCGGAACTGGCCGACGAAAATTTGCGGTTGATTTGGCAAGGCTGTGGGTTTAGCAGCCAGATTGCGCTGGTGGCGGCGGGCGGATTTGGGCGCGAAGAGTTGTTTCCGCACTCGGACGTTGATTTGCTGCTGCTGCTGCCAGACGAACTGTCGCCCGACACCGACCTGGCGCTCAAGACCCAGATCGAAACCTTCATTGGCCACTGCTGGGACGCCGGGCTTGAGATCGGTTCCAGCTTGCGCACAGTGACCGAATGCCTGGCCGAAGCGGAAAAAGATGTCACGGTCAAAACATCGCTGCTCGAATCCCGCCTGGTCACAGGCGATGCGCATCTGTTCAACAGTTTTCAGACAAAATTTCGCGCAGCGATTGACCCAAAAACTTTCTTTGTGGCCAAAACCCTGGAGCTGCGTCAGCGCCACAACAAGTTCGAGAACACGCCCTATTCACTGGAACCCAACTGCAAGGAGTCGCCTGGCGGGCTGCGCGACCTTCAGGTCATTCTCTGGGTGGCCAATGCGGCAGGATTGGGCACGAATTGGGATGAACTGGCGCGCAACGGCCTGGCGACCCTTTTTGAGGTCAAGCAGATCAAGCGCAACGAAGCCTTGCTCAAGCTGATTCGCGCCCGCCTGCATCTGATTGCCAACCGGCGTGAAGACCGTCTGGTTTTCGATCTGCAGACCGCTGTTGCCACTTCCTTTGGGTATTCGGCCCCCACGCCTGTCGCTTCGACTACTACGCTGACCTTGCAGGGCGCAGCGCTGTCAGAGCCAGCGCCTCTTCGGGCTGTCCAAATCCGCGAAGGCGGATTTGGAGCCGCAGCCCTCAGCCCCGAGGGGGTTGTTTTGCCTGGGGGCGGCCCGTCAGCAAAACGCGCTTTAGCCTCGCCAAGTTCTGTCGTTCGCCCCAGTGAGGCCCTGATGCGGCGCTACTACTGGGCGGCCAAGGCGGTGACGCAGCTGAACCAGATTCTGCTGATGAATATTGACGAGCGCCTGAGCCCGCAGACGCACGAGCCGCGCCGCATCAATGAACGCTTCTTCGACAAGGCCGGCATGATTGAAGTGGCGAGTGACGACCTGTACCAGCGCCAGCCGCACGCCATTCTTGAAACCTTCCTGGTCTACCAAACTACGGTCGGCGTCAAAGGGCTCTCAGCCCGCACCCTGCGCGCGCTGTACAACAGCCGCACGGTGATGGATGGCCGGTTTCGCAACGACCCGGTCAACCAGGCCACTTTCAGGCAAATCCTGATGCAGCACGACGGCATCACCCATGCCATGCGGCTGATGAACCAGACCTCGGTGCTGGGGCGCTACCTCTGGGTGTTTCGCAGAATCGTGGGGCAGATGCAGCACGACCTGTTTCACGTTTACACAGTAGACCAGCACATCCTGATGGTGTTGCGCAACGTTCGGCGCTTTTTCATCGTCGAACATGCCCACGAGTATCCGTTCTGCTCGCAGCTGGCCGCCGGTTGGGACAAACCTTTCGTTCTCTATGTGGCGGCCCTGTTTCACGACATTGCCAAGGGCCGAGGTGGTGACCATTCGGTGCTGGGCACGACCGATGCGCGGCGTTTCTGCAAGCAGCACGCGCTGGAGCGTGAAGACACCCAACTGATCGAGTTCCTGGTGCGTGAACACCTGAGCATGAGCCGAATCGCGCAAAAGTCCGACTTGAGCGACCCCGACGTGATCGCCGCCTTTGCCAGGCATGTCGGAAGCGAGCGTTATCTGACCGCGCTGTACCTGCTGACCGTGGCCGACATTCGCGGCACCAGCCCCAAAGTCTGGAACGCCTGGAAGGGCAAACTGCTTGAAGACCTGTACCGCTACACGCTTCGCGCGCTGGGCGGGCGCGCCCCTGACGCACTGGCCGAGGTTGAAGCCCGCAAACGTGAAGCGCTGGTGATGGTCGCCCTGTACGCCATGCCATTTGAAGCCCACAAGCCGCTGTGGGACACGCTGGACGTGGGTTATTTCATGCGCCACGATGCGGTGGACATCGCCTGGCACACCAAGCAGCTATCGCGCTTTGTCAATTCCCCAAGGCCCATCGTGCGGGCGCGCCGCTCGCCAGCCGGTGAAGGCTTGCAGGTGCTGGTCTACACGCCAGACCAGGCCGACCTGTTCGCCCGCATTTGCGGCTATTTTGACCAGCGCGGCTTCAGCATTCTGGATGCGCGCATCCACACCGCCAAAAGTGGCCACGCGCTGGATACCTTCCAGATCATCACTTCGGCAACTCCGGATCAGTACCGTGAGGTCACCAGCATGCTGGAGCATGAGCTGGCATTGACCATCGCCACCAGTGGGCCGCTGCCCCAACCCGTGCGGGGCCGCGTGTCGCGGCGGGTCAAGAGCTTCCCCGTCGCACCCCGCGTGAGTCTGCGCCCCGACGAGAAGTCCCTGCGTTGGCTCCTGAACATTTCCGCCAGCGACCGGGTCGGTCTGCTCTACAGCGTGGCGCGCGTGCTGGCCAAACACCACATCAACTTGCATCTGGCCAAAGTCGCCACGCTGGGCGAACGGGTTGACGACACGTTTTTGATCGACGGCGCAGAGTTGCAGCAGAACCGGGCGCAGATCGAGATTGAAACCGAACTGCTGGAGGCGCTTTCGGCGTGAAGTTTGCAGCTTGAAGAGTGCTTAGGGAGGATCGCGCCCCAGAAATTGGTCCAGATATTAGCGCGGGTAGTTGCTATATAAAAAATAGCTAACTATCTATATAACACGAGAGCTAGAGTTATATTTGACCCGTTTTTTCACAATTTGACCGGTTTTTTGGAGTAAAAATTAACTTCCAGGTTAATTTTTACCTAATCATCCGACACCGGTTCCAGGCCAGGAAACAGCACACTGGTAAAGCCAAACTGGGTGAAATCGCGCACCCGCATCGGGTACAACTTGCCGATGAGATGATCGCACTCATGCTGCACCACGCGGGCGTGAAAGCCATCGACCGTGCGGTCAATCGCATCACCATACTGGTCAAACCCGGTGTATCGAATCTGCGCCCAGCGCGGAACTTGGGCGCGCAGGCCCGGCACTGAAAGGCAACCTTCCCAATCCAGCGCCTCGTCAACGCCAATCGGCATGATCACCGGGTTGATCAATACGGTGCGCGGTATGGGCGGTGCATCCGGATAGCGCGGCGTGCGCTCACCGGTGCCAAAAATCACCACCTGCAAATCCACGCCAATTTGCGGCGCCGCCAGCCCCGCCCCGCTGGCCGCGCGCATGGAATCCAGTAGGTCGGTGATCAGCAGATGCAGCGCGTCGGTGTCGAACTGAGTGACCGGCGGCGCGACGCGAAGCAGGCGGGGGTCGCCCAT
>JANOMD010000101.1:0-2305 GCA_031420135.1 Rhodoferax sp.
CCTTCGCGGCGCATGTTTTCCAGCAGGATGGTCAAGTGCAATTCACCCCGGCCCATCACTTCAAAAATACCTTCTTCGTCGGTTTCTTTGACGCGCAAAGCCACGTTGTGCTGAAGCTCTTTTTGCAGGCGATCCCAAATCTGGCGGCTGGTGACGTACTTGCCTTCGCGGCCGGCTAGCGGGCTGGTGTTGACGCAGAAGTTCATGGTCAGCGTCGGCTCATCGACCTTGAGCATGGGCAGCGGCATGGGCGTGATCGGGTCGGTGATGGTGACCCCGATGCCAATGTCGGTCAGGCCGTTGATCAGCACGATTTCACCGGGGCCAGCGTCGGTCGTCTGCACGCGCTCCAGGCCCTGGAACGTCAGCACCTGGTTGATGCGGCCTTTGACCGCTTTACCATCCGGGCCTTCCATGACGACCACGTCCATCATCGGCTTGACGGTGCCCTGACTGATGCGGCCGACGCCAATACGACCGACGAAGGTCGAAAAGTCAAGCGCTGAAATTTGCAATTGCAACGGCGCGGCAGGGTCGCCCTGCTGATGCGGCACGTGATCCAGAATGGTGTTGAACAAGGCCGACATGTCGGGGCCCCACTGCTCATTGGGCTCGCCCTCCACCATCGACGACCAACCGTTGATGCCCGAGGCGTAGACCACCGGGAAATCGAGCTGCTCATCGGTCGCACCGAGCTTGTCAAACAAATCGAACGCGGCGTTGACCACGTAATCAGGCCGCGCACCGGGCTTGTCTACTTTGTTGACGACGAGAATCGGTTTCAGGCCCAGCGCCAGCGCCTTCTTGGTGACGAAGCGGGTCTGGGGCATGGGGCCTTCCTGCGCATCAATCAGCAGCACCACGCCGTCCACCATGCTCAAAGCACGTTCGACTTCGCCGCCGAAGTCCGCGTGGCCTGGGGTGTCAACGATGTTGATGTGGGTGCCTTCCCAGGTGACTGCGCAGTTCTTGGCCAGAATGGTGATGCCGCGTTCTTTTTCGATGGCGTTGTTGTCCATCACGGTGTCGACGATTTTTTCGTGCTGGGCAAAAGTGCCGGACTGGCGCAGCAGTTGATCGACCATGGTGGTCTTGCCGTGGTCAACGTGGGCGATGATTGCGATATTGCGGATTTGTTTATGGGCCATTATTTCTACTCCTGAAGTCTTCAAAAAATCATTAACTAGGTCATCCACTAAATCGATAGCGGTTGAGATTGGGCAATTTCGACGGGGCTTAGCAACCGCCCTGGGATCAGTTCACCTGCTGTGATATGGCCACTGCCGAGCAAAACGTGCCCGGCTTCGCCATCCGTGGCAGGCCCGTAAACCGCTACCTGCGCACAATCCGCCCAGGCACCACGCCTGCGAACGCCACTCAAAAATCTGCCTGCATTGTCGGCATCCAGTGTGACGACCTGATGCCCGGCCAACAAGCTGTCCACGGGTTTCAAACACGCCAGGCGCTCGTCCTCACTCATGGCTTCAAGCTGCGCGAGGGTCACGCACTGCGCAACCTCAAAACCACCTGTTGCCGTGCGCCGCAATGCACTCAAATGTGCGCCACAACCCAAGGCCTCTCCAATGTCCTCGCCCAAAGTTCTGATGTAGGTGCCTTTGCTGCACTTAACTACTAAATTAATAGCGTTAACGTTATTAAAATCGAGAGCTAGAGCAATATTTAGCTCATAAATCGTCACATTGCGGGCTTCCCGCTCCATCTCAATGCCTGCACGCGCATACTCGTACAAGGGCTTGCCATCCTTCTTCAACGCGCTGTACATCGGCGGTGTCTGGGAAATCGCCCCCGTGAACAGCTTTGTCACCCGGTCAAGATCACCCTGGGTCACATGGACTTCGCGCTGCTCGATCACTTCACCTTCCGCGTCGGCTGTGCTGGTTTTCACACCCAGTTTGGCGGTTGCTTCATAACACTTGTCGGCATCCAGCTGTAGTTGGCTGAACTTGGTCGCGGCACCAAAACACAGTGGCAGCACGCCCGTCGCCAGCGGATCTAACGTTCCGGTGTGTCCGGCCTTCTCGGCGCGCAGCAACCACTTGACCTTCTGCAATGCATCGTTGCTCGACCAACCCAACGGTTTGTCCAATAACAGCACCCCATGCACGGGGCGCCTGGCAACCCGTGCACGAGGCGAATTAGACATATCAGTCCTCGTTCTTGGAACGAGAGGCGACCGCTTGCGCAATCAATGCATTCATGTCGGCTGCACGCTCCGTGGTGCGGTCGAACACAAAATGTAGTGTCGGCACGGTGTGAATGTGCAAACGCTTGAACAGGCCTGCGC
>JANOMD010000102.1:0-2004 GCA_031420135.1 Rhodoferax sp.
GGCGCGTTCCACCAGTTGTGCCACTTCACTTGCACGCCCCGGTTTCGGTCGAGCCATTCCAGAATTGCGCCGTGGGCCGGGCCATTGCCACCGTGGCCATTGACGATCACGATCTGCCTGAAACCGCTTCGCACCATGCCATCGAGTACATCGCACATCATGGCGCACAGGGTGGAAAGCTTCAGGGTGACCGTGCCCGCATAGTCCACAAAGCTGGGCGTGAAGCCATAGGGGATCACCGGAAAAACCGGCACCTGGATCGCCTCTGCGGCCTCCACCGCAACCCGTTCGGACAGGATCACATCAACGCACAAACTCAATTGGCCGTGTTGCTCAGTGGAGCCAATCGGCAACACGGCACGACGGTCTGTCTTGACGTGCTGCTCCACTTGCATCCAGTTCATTTCGGCGATACGCATAGGTTTTACCTTATCAAAAACTCGGGACTGACGGTTGGGACGGATGCCAGCGCCCGCTTCGGCTCTGGTGGCTCGGGCGAGTTGTCAAACATGGCCAACACCACTTTGGCCATCAGGGCGGACAGCGTCTCCTGCTCCACCAGGGTGAGCGGCGCGAGCATTTCGGCTTCCAGCGCCGCAAACCTTGGCATGGCTTCGTTTAGCACGGCACGCCCTTTGGATGTGAGGCTGAGGTTGTGCTGGCGCCGGTCGCTTTGGCCTGCGTTGCGCAGAATCAGGCCCAATTTGGCAAGCCGGTTGACAGCGCGGCTCAGGGTGTTTTTTGGGAAGGCAGTCGATGCGGCAATTTCGCTGGCAGTAACGTCCGCCATCAGGCCCAGGCTGTAAATCACCACAAACTCGGCCCGCGAGAGACCGAACCGCGCTTCGACCCAACCGTAAAGTGGCGTGTTGTAGCGAAGGCCCAAATAGTTGAAGCGCGCTGAAAAGCCGCAGGGGTTACGCCACAAGCGGGCGTGCGTGAACACGTCCAGCCGATGACGGCCCAGCAGGTTGTGCCCAGCGTCATTTTGAAGCCGACCCATGGCGGTGTCTGAAAAATTGCTATTTGGTTCCAAATCGAACAATCTAGGATGATTTTGTTTTGCATGCTACCAAACTATCGGCGCCACCCAAACACTTTTTTGTCACTGCGGGCTAGCCAATGTCTATTGCCTCAGGGAAACCACCCATGCCCGGGCTTCATCGAATCTGAAAATTAGTTCCAAAAGGTATTGACTGTTGGGCTGTGCTGGCATTAAATTACCAACTGCAAGGCAAGCGGTTGGCGCAATGCCGTCTTAAGGAGTTCAATATGCGGTCTTTCCTCATGGGCTTGGTGTGTTCGGCAACGCTTGTGACCTCTGCGCTGGCGCAGACACTCACCATTGGCGTGCGCGGCGGGCCAGATTCCATTGACCCCCACTTCACCGCCACCGGCACCCATGCTGAGGCGCTGAAACATGTGTTTGACACTTTGGTGTGGTCGGGCGATGGGCTGGAGCTGGAGCCGCGGCTGGCCGAAAGCTGGCGTGCGGTGAATGACGCCACCTGGGAATTCAAATTGCGCCGGGGCGTGAAGTTTCATGACGGATCAGACTTCACTGCGCAGGATGTGAAGTTTTCCATCGACCGCATTCCCGTCGTGTCCGGCCCCAACCCCACCACCATTTATGTGCGCCGCGTCAAAGAGGTGAAGATCATTGACCCGTTCACAGTTCAGGTGATTACCGATGGCGCAGCACCGACTTTGCCCAACGACTTCATCCGACTCTTCATCGTCTCGGCCAAAGCAGCCGCCGGGTTGACCAAGGAATCTGCCAATGAGGCCTTCAACTCAGGCAAAGCCGCCATCGGCACCGGACCCTACAAATATGTGTCGTGGCAACCCAAGGGCGATTTGGTACTGGCCCGAAACGACAGCTTTTGGGGCCCCAAAGAACCTTGGGCGCGGCACGTGCGCAAAGAGATTCCGAACGATGCCGCCCGGGTGGCCCAGCTCAAGGCCGGGCAGCTCGACTTGATCACCCGCGTGCCGGCCACCGAT
>JANOMD010000103.1:0-15283 GCA_031420135.1 Rhodoferax sp.
TGTCGGTCTAGAAAACCGCCTTGCATGACCTCGGCAATCATGCGCTGGTTGAAGCCGGGGCTGTGCAAGTCTGCCGCCTGCTTGGCTTGCAGCAGCTTGGGCATCAGCGCCGGCGGGGCCACCATAAAGCCCAAACGCAGACCCGGTGCCAGCACCTTGGAGAACGAGCCGAGGTAGACACAGCCGTCGGGGTTGCGCGCAGTGAGGGGCAGCGGTGGTGGCGCATCGAACCACAGGTCGCCGTAGGGGTTGTCTTCAATGATCGGCAAACCTAACTCAGCGGCACGTTGCGACAGCGCCGCGCGGCGTGCCTCGCTCATGGTGCGACCGGTCGGGTTCTGAAAATTCGGCAGCACGTAGAGGAAGCGTGCGCCTTTGGCCTTGGCCGTCAAGTCGTCGATCAACACACCCTCGTCATCACTGGCAACACTCACCACCGCAGGCTCCATCGGTGTGAAGGCTTGCAGCGCGCCCAGGTAAGTGGGCGTCTCCACCAGGATGCGGCTGTCGGCATCGATCAGCACCTTGGCGATCAAGTCCAGCCCCTGCTGCGAGCCGGTGGTGATCAGCACTTGCGATGCATCCACCTGCCACGGCAGGCCAGCGGCGACCATTTCGCGCAAGGGGGCGTAGCCCTCGCTGGCAGCATATTGCAGTGCAGCTTGCCCGTACGCCTCGCCTTTGCCACGCAACACGGACTCGCAGGCTTTGGCAAATTCCGTAATCGGGAAGGTCTTCGGTGATGGCAGGCCGCCTGCAAAGCTGATGATGCCGGGCTTCTCGGTGACTTTCAGAATTTCGCGGATGACGGAGGGGTTCATTTTCTCGGCGCGGCGCGCCAGCGTCCACGGCGATGCATTCTTCAAGTCATTCGGTTTCATACGTTTCTTTCGGTTTGTAAGCTACACACGAGCGGGTACGGGCGCAACCACAGCGTTCACCGGCATTTTCTTGCCCGCAAAAACCACGGCAATCACCGCCAGGCCGAAGCCAACGGTGAGCGCGTCCAGCGTTTCGCCCAATAGCGGCACGGCAAACAGCATGCTCATGAATGGCTGCACCAGTTGCACCTGGCTCACCCGCACCGTGCCGCCCAGCGCCAGGCCACGGTACCACGCAAAGAACCCCAGCCACATCGAGAACACGGCCACATAGCCAAACGCCCACCAGGCGACCGGTTTGATGGCGGTTTGCGGCCATTCCAACGCGGCCAGTGGTAGGGTCAGCGGCAATGACAGCAGCAGCGCCCAGCAAATGACGTGCTCCGCCCGCATGGTTTGCGACAGCTTTGCGCCATAACCGTAACCCACCGCTGCGCAGGCCATGGCCAGCAGCAGCAAGGCATCGGCAGACGAAATGGTGAAGCCTGCGGCGCCTGACTTGATGATGGCAAACGCCACGACCAGCGCCGTACCCGTGGCCGCGCAAATCCAGAATCCCATCGATGGCCGCTGCGCATGCAACCACGCACCAACGGCGGCGGTGGCCAGTGGCAGCACACCCACGATCACGCTGGCGTGAACTGCCTCGACATGGCGCATCGCGATCGAGGTAAACAGCGGAAAGCCAAACACCACACCCCCAGCCACCAGCGCCAGGGGCATCCATTGGTCAGGGCGCGGCAGGGGTGCGCGGGTGGCGAGCAAAAAGGCGGCTGACAGCGCACCGGCCACCACGGCGCGACCCATCGCGATGAAGACGCCGGACATCAGCGGCGCATCCGGCGTGCCCACCGCCAGCCGTGTCATGGGCAACGTCAAGGCAAAGATGGCAACGCCCAGCAGACCCAGCCAAAGGCCGCGTCGGCGGTCAGCCTGCAAGCTGCTCATAGTGTGGCCATCCAGAACGCAGTCAGCACCAGCACCGCCGCCATCACCCGGTTAAACACCAGCAGTCGGCTGCCTTGCGCCAACCAGGTGCGCAGCAGCGAGCCCAAGGCGGCATAGGTCAAATTGCTCACTAATCCAAAGACCAGCATCACAGGCAAGGTGATGGCGAAACGCGCCAGTGCATCAGGCCGCCCGGCCAGCCAGCCAGCCACCACGGTCAGCGCCAGCATCCAGGCTTTGATGTTGAGAAATTGCAGCATGACCCCTTGAGTGAAAGTGACATTGAGGCGCGAGGCATCGGCCTGCGCCAGTTGCCGCGATTGAGCCAGTTTGAAGGCGAGCCAAAGCAGATACGCCGTGCCCAGCGCCTGAATAGCAGTGCGCAGCACCGGCACGGCAACCACCGCCGAGCCCACGCCGCCGGCACACAGGGTGAACAGCAAGCCCCAACCGACCGGCACGGCAATGACAAAACCCAATGCACGCTTGAACCCGAAGTTGGCTGCCAGTGCAGTGGACAAGGTGGTGTTCGGACCTGGCGTGAAGCTGGCGGCGGTGCTGAGCATTAACAGGGCGGTGAACTCAGAGGCGGTCATGCGAGTAGATCAACGAAATGGATAGCAGGAATGCGATCACAGGAACATCACAGGAAAAATGGGTTTCGCAACTTTTGCTGTTGCATCGGACTGGATCAGGCTTTATAGCTGAAACCAGCACACTGGCAGTACATTTTCAACGCCACAGTCACCAGCAGGCGGGCCTTGCAGTCCGATTCACTACAGTACGGTGAACCGGCAGGTGACAGCGGGGTGGTTCAGGTTGAATAAATATCATATCACGGGTGATATGAAAAGATTGAATTCAGGTGGCACAAACGGCACTTTTTCGGGAAAAGTCGTTAATAAATGCCTCTAACTCTCGTATCTTATAGATAGATTGCTATGTTAAATATAGCACCACAATTCAGCGTGAATCGCTCCGAATCACTCAATGGCAAGTTGCCGCAAGCTTCAATGCAGCGCCATTGCGCCCACGGTTGCACCCACGGTTGCGCCCTTGCCGGCCCGGGCCGGGGGTGCGCACAGTCCGCACTCAAACGTGTGGGGGTTCTCATACGGGTCCGTCACAAAGTGCCCACCGCAGCGTGAGCAGGTGGTGGTGGTGAGCTGGTTGCCGTCGATGAACTTGACCAGCCGCCAGGCGCGGGTGAAGCTCAACAGCGGCTGTAAACCGCAGGCCGCCACCTGTTCGGTGTACAGCTTGAACGCCTTCATGATGGCGTCAATGTCATCCATCGCGCTGGCTTTGATCAGGTAGCGGTAGGTGTTCAAAAACAGCGAGGCATGCATGTTGGGCTGCCAGGTCAGAAACCATTCAGTGGAAAACGGCAATTGCCCTTTGGCGGGCGAGTGCCCGGCCACCTCCTTGTACAACCGCAGCAGGCGCTCATAGGACAGGCTGGTTTCGCATTCCAGCACCTGCAGCCGGGCGCCGAGTTGAATCAGCGTGACGGCGCGGTTGACCTGCAGAGAGTCATTCAGAACACTTTTAGCGACCATGTTTTGTAATTTCCGGATGGGTATTAGCCTTGCAGCGATTCCGCAAAACGCCCCGCCATCAAGATGCTGGCATGCATGCGGGACGCGGCGCTGGTGTCTGCCCGCACCTGGTCGCTGACCGCGCCTTTCTTCACGCCATGGTCGGTCAACAGGTTCCAGACCAAATCGTCGTCAACCCGCAAGCGGCACAGCAACATGTTGCTGGATGCGGTTTTCAGAACCTGCGCCGGTGACAGCGCAGCGATCAGGTCGGCGGCGTCTTCCGACAGGCCCAGCCGGAACAGCGCTTCGGCGCGGTCGCTGCGCACCAGGCTTTGCGCCAACATCAGGTAGGTCAGGTTGGCATCGCGGATGTCTGCCAAAAGCTGTTCGTTTTTCATGGTGTGCTCCTCATCAAAGACCAGGCGGTCACTTCGATCCGATGGGTTGAATTCTGACTGTGCGGGCAGGAATATGAATCAGAAAGTAACTGCGCCGGATGTCAGCGTCTGCGTGCTGCCGTGTAGGGCAAACTCTTACAGAGCTTCCTCAAGTGTCAACCACGCCAATGGGTGCGGCCACAGTGGCTAGAAATAACCGGTAAATCAGGGGCAACTCGCTGTTTCATCGCCGCCTGACATGGCTATGCTTGCGGCATTGGTTTGACCCTTCCCCAAAACCATCATTCCGCCGCAAACGCCTTCTGAGATCCACCGGACATGCATCAAACCCTGCTAGACCATTACAAGGCGATCGAGTCCAGCAGCCAGGACATGCTGGCGTCTGCAATGGCGGCCGACTGGCAGCAAGTGCAGGCTTGCGAGCGCGCGTGTGGCGCGCTGATTGCGAGGCTGCGCGGCGCCACTGACAGGCTGGGTCTGTCTGCCGACCAACGGCAGGAAAAAAATCGCATCATGATGCGCATTTTGGCGCTGGATGCGCAAATTCGTTGCCTGGCCGAGCCGTGGCAGGCGCGTTATGAGCAGCACTACACGGGCAGGCGGCCAGGGGCGGGACTGCAATGACGCGTTGTTCCATCTTGGAAGTTTTCCCGATGCAGCGGGGCCAACCATGCGCGAGCTGATTTCACAAGCGGAGATCAATGCGCTGCTGCAGGGGCTGGCAAACATTGAGCAGGCGGTTGGGCAGGTATCCGGGCAGGACGCCCTGGACCGGCTAAGTCCGCCTGGCGAACCACTGCCGTTCTTCATTCCCGCCAGGGAGCACTTGCACCGCGGACCCTGGCCGGGCCTGCAGGCGATCAATGAGCAGTTTGCGCGAATCGCGCCCGAGGCCCTGGTGGGGCTGCTGCCGCAGGTCTCCGACATGCAGGCAGGCAAGGTGCGCCAGCATCAGTTTGGCGCGTTTCTGGCCGAATTGCCGCAACCCTCGCATTGCTATCTGGTGACCATTGAGCCCCTGTCGGGCTGGGGGCTGGTTGTGTTTGATGCAGGGTTGACACTTGCCGCCAGCGCGAAGCGTTTTGCCGGTGCCAGCGGCCCCGCGCCGTTGGACGCGATTGACACCATGTCAAGCTCCGAGCTGGCGCGCGCCGGGTTGTTGCTGGAGCTGATCATCAGCAGCTACAACAAGGCGTGGCATGCCTTTGCGCCGCTCAACATGGTGGCTGACCGGCTGGTAGCGCAGGCACGGCTGGCGCATATTGCAGCGGCGAGGGAGCGGGTGGTGTCCAGCTCGTTCCATTTGCCGTTGGGCGACGTTGTGGCGGCCATCCACATCTGCCTGCCGCATGCCAGCCTGTTGCCGTTGCAGCAAGTGTTGCGTTGCACCACGCACGGCCACCTGCCCAAGCCTGACCGCTACTGGCACCAGCATTTGACGCGGGAGTTGCAATCCATCAACCTCACGCTTGCGGCGAAGCTGGCACGCTTCGACGTCACCGTGGCCGAGTTGCTTTCGCTGCAGACCGGCGACGTTTTGCCGTTTGAAGCCGCACCGGTGATCGAGGCCACGGTTGACGGCGTGCCGCTGTTTGCCTGTGAATACGGCACCTTGAACGGGCGTTATGCGCTGCGCATCGACCAATCACTGCGGGCGCTTGAGCCCGCCCGATCGGACCCGCACCATGGCAACTGAAGAAATACCGCCAGCGGGCAAGGTGTCAGGCTGGGTTCGGGGGCTGCAGACCCCATCTGAAGCGACCGTCGGTGCGGCGTTTCTGGAGCTGGGCGATGCCCGCAGGGTGCCCGAAACAGGTGTCAACATCATGGACATGGTGTTGGATATTCCGGTGCGGCTGTCGGTGGAATTGGGCCGCACCAAAATACCGATCAAGGACATTTTGCAGCTAAAACCCGGCTCGGTGGTCGAGCTTGACACGCTGGCGGTGGATCTGGTTGACGTGCTGGTGAACGGGCACCTGATCGCGCAGGGCGAAATTGTGGTGGTCAACGACAGGTTCGGCATCCGGTTGATTGATGTGGTGACTGCGGCAGAGCGCCTCAAGCGCCTGAGCAAAGCCTGATTCGATTTCCATTTCAACCGGGCAGGCTGCTAGAACCACGGACCCGAAAAAGCTTCAGACCAGCGCGTTGCGGATGGCGTAGACCGTCAGTTCGGCATTGTTGGTGAGCTTGAGCTTTTCCAGCACCCGCGCGCGGTACACGCTGACGGTCTTGGGGCTCAGCATCAATTCGACCGCGATGTCCGACAGGCGCCGCCCCGATGCAATCTTCAGCAGCGTCTGCAACTCCCGCTCTGACAACGACGCATGCAGCGCCTCGTTGTGCGGGGCCGACAGGTGGTCCACCAGCATCTGCGACACGGCGGCGGTCACGTATTTTTTGCCCTGCATCAGGCATCGCACTGCGATGATCAGTTCGGCCGGGTCGCCGGCCTTGTTCAGATAGCCCTGCGCGCCGGCCCGAAGGCAGCGAATCGCGTACTGGTCTTCCGGGAACATGGAGACGATCAACACCCGCGGCGAATCGCCTGATTCCCGCAAGCTGGACAACACCTCCAGCCCGCCGCGTCCGGGCAGGTTCAGGTCCAGCACCAGCACGTCGCAGGGATGGCTGCGCAGCGCCTCGCGCACTTCCGAGTAGCTGGCTGCCTCGGCCACGACCTGCATGTCGGATGCTTCACACAGGGTGTCGCGAATGCCGCGACGCACCATGGCGTGGTCGTCGCACAAAATGATGCGAATCATGAGTTGCTCTGTGCTGTGGGGCTCGAAGTCTTTTCAAGCGGGATTGACAAAATGATCGACGTGCCCACGCCCGCGCGGCTGCTCACATCGAGCCAGCCGCCCACCGTTCTGGCGCGCTCGCGCAAGCCCTTGAGCCCGTAGGCGCGCGAATCAGCCCGCCGCTCAGGCGCGATGCCGCAGCCGTTGTCGGCGACCTCCAAAGTCAGCGTGCCGCCGGCGTCGCTCAGGTCGATCTTGACGGCTGAACACTGCGCGTATTTTGAAACGTTGGTGAGCGCCTCCTGCGCGGTCCGGTAGGCGGTCAGCTCTACCGCGCTGGACAGCGGAACACGCAGCGGCGCGGCATCAATTCGCGTGGCGATGCCATGGCGTTTTTCAAAACTCTCGCCCAGCCACTGCAGCGCGCTGGCCAAACCCTGGTCGAGCACTGCGGGGCGCAGGTTGACCATGATGCGCTGGCTGGCACCCATGGCGTGGCGCAGCATGTCAGTGGCATTGCGGGTGTGTTGCAGTGTGGCCGCATCGGCACTGTGTCGGCCAATCCAGGCCAGGTCAAACTGGATTGCCGCCAAAGAGCCCCCAATGTCATCGTGAATCTCGCGGGCGATGGCGGCGCGCTCTTCTTCAATGGCATCCTGCAAGTGTGCGGCAAAGGCTGCCTGCCTCTGTTCTGACACCGCCAGTTGCGCATAGGCTTGCTCCCGTGCGCGCCGGGCCTCGTGTACTTCCAGCGCGCGCGCAATCACGTGCGCCAGTTTGGCCAGATTGCCTTTGGGCAGATAGTCGCTCATGCCCAACTGGATCGCCTGCACCGCCGCCGCTTCGCCAATGGCACCTGACACCAAAATAAAGGGCGGCTGAGCCGGGCTTTTGACAAGGCTCGCCCAGGCGTCCATGGCCGTGAAGCCCGCCAGACTGTAGTCAGCCAGAATCACGTCCAGATCGCCGGTCTGAACCGCCTGCACAAACGCGGGCAGGGTGTCCACCTGTTGCATGGTGAAGTCCAGGCCCGCCTTTTTCAAGGCGCGCTGCACCAACTGGTGGTCGATCAGCGAGTCCTCAAGGTGCAGTATTCGGATCGGGCGCGAAGTTGCAAGTGGGTTGGGAAAGTCCTGCATGGATTACGCAATTTTAGGGGCGCTGTCGAGTTCGACCTCGACCAGGCAGTCGTAAAACGTCGGCGCGCGACCCAGATCAGTCAGCCGTTGGCTGGTGAGCTGGTTGACGTTTTTGCCATCCAGCCCGAGCTTTCGCCACCAGATGCCCATGCCGTTGACCACGCCGGGCCGCGCTCGCACGCTCACTTCGGCCTTGCAGCGGTAATCACCGCGCTGGTTGAACACCCGCACCACGCTGCCCGAGCGAATGCCGCGAGGCTGGGCATCGCTTTCATGAATTTCAAGCAACGGCTCCCCTTCAATATCGCGCAGGCTCTTGACGTTGACGAAACTCGAGTTCAAAAAATTGCGCGCCGGGGGCGAGATCATCGCCAGCGGAAAGTCGCTCGACGTGCCAAAGGCCTCGTGGTTTTCAAGGTAGTCGGGCAGCCCGTCCAGCCCTTGTCCTGCCAGACGGGCGCTGTAGAACTCGCATTTGCCCGACGGCGTCGGAAATGACCCGTTTGCAAACGGCGCGGCGGCAAGCTTCAAGGGTGTAAATCCATGCAAGAGCAACGCGTCAAAGTCGATCGCCGTGCCAAACGCGGTGCGGCACAGCGTCAGGTCGTCCTCTGCAAAACACGGGTCGGTAAAGCCCATGCGCTGGCTCAGGTCGCGAAAGATCTGCGTGTTGGGCCGGGCCTCACCCAGGGGCGCGATGGCCGGGCGGTTGAGCAGGACATCGGTGTGGCCATAACTCATGTGAACGTCCCAGTGCTCAAGCTGGGTGGTGGCGGGCAGGATGTAATCCGCGTAGTCGGCCGTATCCGTCTGGAAGTGCTCCAGCACCACCGTGAAAAGGTCCTCGCGCGCAAAACCGGCCACCACTTTGCCCGACTCGGGGGCCACCGCCACCGGGTTGCTGTTGTAGACCACCAGCGCCTCAATGGCCGGGCCGAATGGCTGTGACGCAAGGCGCAGCAGATCGTCGCCAATGGTACTCATGTTGATGGTGCGTGGCGTTTTGCCGGCCAGCAGATCGGGGCGTTGCAGCGCCGGTTTGTTGACCGGATAGCTGCCCGAGGTGGACAGCAACACACCACCAGCGCGGTGTCGCCATGCGCCAATCAGGGCCGGCAGGCAGGCAATGGCGCGCACCGCGTTGCCACCACCGCGTGCGCGTTGCAGGCCATAGTTCATGCGAATCGCCGCCTTCGGGCCGGCGTCCCTGGCTGGTGTGGCGGCACTGGATCGGCAGGCACCGTAATCCCGCGCCAAATCAACAATTTGCGCCACCGTGATGCCACAGACTGCCGCTGCGCGCTCGGGTGGCCAGTCAAGTGCGCGCTTGCGCAACGCCTCCCAACCCAGCGTGTAGCGGGCCAGGTAGTCGTGGTCCAGCCAGTCATTGCGCACCAGCTCGTGCATCAGCGCCAGCGCCAGCGCAGCGTCCGTGCCTGGCAGCAGTGCGATATGCGTGTGGCACTTTTCAGCGGTTTCGCTGTGGCGCGGATCAATGCAGACCAGCCTGGCCCCGTTGCGCTTGGCGATTTGCGCGTAGCGCCAGAAATGCAGGTTGCTGGCAATCGAATTGCTGCCCCAAATGAGAATCAGGCTGGATTCAGCGAAATGTTCGACCCGCATGCCGACCTTGCCGCCCAAGGTCTGGGTCATGCCTACCGCCCCTGCCGAAGAGCAAATCGTGCGGTCCAGCTGCGCCGCTCCCAGTTGGTTGAAAAACCGCGCGGCCATGCTTTCGCTTTGCACCAGGCCCATGGTGCCCGCATAGCTGTAGGGCTGAATGGCCTGCGCAGAAGTCGGTCCGCGCGCAGCGATGGTGGTCAGTTTCGATGCGATGTCTGACAGGGCACTGTCCCAGCCCACGCGCTCGAACTGGCCGGAACCCTTGGGGCCGGTGCGTTTGAGCGGATACAGCAGGCGGTCCGGGTGGTAGGTACGTTCTGCGTACCGCGATACCTTGGTGCACAGCACGCCGCCGGTCTGGGGATGGTCCGGGTTGCCGTGCACCTTGATCGCAATGCCGTTCTCAACCGTGGTCACCAGAGAGCAGGTGTCCGGGCAATCGTGCGGACAAGCGCCAATGACCTGCGTCGGCGCAGCGCGTTCGCGGGCGCTTGGGATGGAAGGCGGAATAGGCGTCATAGTGTCCTTAAAGTCACGGGTCGAGCGAAATCATATTTCTTTTGCGGGGTCGGCCTGCGCCTAAAGGTTCAAAACCCGTGTAATTCCGGGTGGCAGCCAAGGTGACAGGTGCAATTTCCCGTGTCGTACTAGACTGTCGGGTCCAGAACCCTCAAGGAGCCAGTGTGAAAATTATCGATTCCATCGTGACCCAGGCCGCCGGTATTGCGTCGATCCGGCGCGACATCCACGCGCACCCTGAGCTGTGTTTTCAGGAGGTTCGCACCGCCGATGTGGTGGCCAAAAAGCTGACCGAATGGGGCATTCCCATCCACCGCGGCATGGGCACGACGGGCGTGGTTGGCATCGTGAAAAACGGCAGCTCCAGCCGGGCCATTGGCTTGCGCGCCGACATGGACGCGTTGCCCATGCAGGAGTTCAACAGCTTCGCGCACAAGAGCCAGCACGCGGGCAAAATGCACGCCTGCGGGCACGACGGGCACACCGCCATGCTGCTCGCCGCAGCGCAGCACTTTGCCAAAAACCGCAATTTTGACGGCACCGTCTACCTGATCTTCCAGCCGGCGGAAGAGGGCGGCGGCGGTGCGCGCGAGATGATCAAGGACGGCCTGTTTGACAAGTTTCCGATGGAAGCCGTGTTCGGCATGCACAACTGGCCAGGCGCGCAAATCGGCAATTTTGCTGTCAGCGCCGGGCCGGTGATGGCGTCCAGCAACGAGTTCAAGATCACCATCAAGGGCAAGGGTGGCCACGCCGCGATGTCTTACCTGGGGCTGGACCCGGTGCCGATCGCTTGCCAGATGGTGCAGGCATTTCAAACCATTGTCAGTCGCAACCTGAAAGCCGTTGACGCGGGCGTGATCTCGGTCACCATGATCCATGCAGGCGAGGCGACCAATGTGATTCCCGACAGCGTCGAGATTCAGGGCACGGTGCGCACCTTCACGGTTGAAGTGCTGGACATGATCGAGCAGCGCATGAAGGAAATTGCCGTGCACACCTGTGCCGCCTTTGGCACCACCTGTGAGTTTGAGTTTGACCGCAATTACCCGCCGACCATCAATTCCCCGGCAGAGGCCGAGTTTTGCCGCAAGGTGATGGCCAGCATCGTGGGGGCCGACAATGTGGTCAAACAGGAGCCGACCATGAGCGCTGAGGACTTCGCCTACATGCTGCAAGTCACGCCGGGGGCGTATTGCTTCATCGCCAATGGCGACGGCGCGCACCGGGAAATGGGCCACGGCGGCGGTCCGTGCACGCTGCACAACCCGAGCTACGACTTCAATGACGACCTGATCCCGCTTGGCGGCACCTACTGGGTGCAACTGGCTGAGGCCTGGCTGAAAGAACCAGCCCCAAAGGCGACGGCGCAGGCGCCATCCCAATTGCAGGCGGCGAGCGCAACATGATCGGCGTGGCACAGGCTTTCTCGCAAAGCTACGCACAGGCCCGTGTCAAGTTTCTGGAAGCCGCCGCTGCAGCCGGTTTGCGGATCGAGTCGCACAAGCATCCGCTGGCGGGGCGCGACGGCGAGGTGCTGGCGATGGATGTGGCGCTGGACCGGCCTGGCAGCGCAGGCACCGACAAACTGCTGATCGTCTCCAGTGGCTGCCACGGCGTGGAGGGCTATTGCGGCAGTGGTGTGCAGGTGTTTGCGCTGAATGATGCCGAATGGCTGTCCAAGGCGCGCGATCAGGGTGTCGCGGTGCTGTATGTGCATGCGCTCAACCCCTATGGCTTTTCACACATTCGCCGCGCGACCCATGAAAATGTCGATTTGAACCGCAATTTTCAGGACTTCTCCAAACCCTTGCCGGTCAACGACGCGTACCGCGAAATCAAAGACCTGTTGCTGCCCGAACATTGGCCGCCGGATGCTGAAAACGCCGCTGCTGTGGCAAAGTTCATCGAGACGCGCGGCATGGCTGCGTTTCAGGCGGCTTTTTCACGGGGCCAGCACGAGTTCCCGAAAGGCATGTTTTTTGGCGGCACCGCGCCCACCTGGAGCAACCGGACCGTCAGACAGGTGTTGCGCGACTATGCGGGCAGCGCCAGCCAGGTCGCCTGGATCGATTTGCACACCGGCCTTGGCCCAAGCGGTTTGGGTGAACGCATCTTTGCCTGTCCCGACGACGCCGACGCACTCCAGCGCGCCCGCGCCTGGTGGGACGGCGGCGGCGCCACGCCCGTCACCAGCATTTACGACGGCTCGTCAACGTCGGCCTATTTGACCGGACTGATGTGGATGTCACTCCACGAGGAATGCCCCAACGCCCAGTACACCGGCATCGCCCTGGAATACGGCACCCAGCCCATGCTGCAGGTGTCTTACGCGCTGCGTGCCGAGCATTGGCTTGACAACCACCCAGACGCCCCGGCCGCGCTGGCGGCGCAAATCAGGCAGCAGCTCATGGACGCGTTCTATACCGACACCGATAGCTGGAAAGGCCAGATCACGTCGCAGGCGCGCCAGGCCATGTTTCAGGCGGTTGATGGGCTGAGTGGCAGCCGCTGAGATTGCGCTGAACGCTCACCGTCGCAGCGCCCGGTGCGCTGCAATCTCCAGCAAGCCGTCAAAAATCAGGTTGTCGACCAATTCAAATTTGACGTTCATGGCCGGGGCCATCTTCCAGCCTGCGCCGCCGGTCATGGTGCACACCGGTTCTGCGCCGCAGTGGCGGCGCACGTGCTGCAGCATGCGCTCAACCGCACCCGCGATGGCAAAGGTGCCGCCGCTGGTCAGCGCGTCGCTGGTATTGGTGGGGAAGTTGACGACCTCGCCGGTGGGCACGTGCAAGCCCGCCGTGCCGGATTCGAGCGCCTTCAACATGATGCCGTGGCCCGGCAGGATGAAGCCGCCCAGGAACTTGCCGGCAGCGTCAATCGCCTCGACCGTGACTGCCGTGCCGACCATCACCACCACCATCGGCGCTGCGGCGCCCTGCTTGCGCATGCGGTGCCAGGCGCCAATCATTGCCACCCAGCGGTCAGCGCCGAGGCGCGACGGGGTGTCGTAACCATTGGTCAAACCGGCTTCGGTCTCGCTGGCGACCACCCACTGTGGCGCGACGTCCCAATGCGGCAACTGTTCAAGCTGCTCCTGCACGCGCAGGCGGATGCCATCGCCCGCCACCGCGCAGCCCAGCATGCGGGTGGGCGCCTTCAGGTCGGCCCACGCGCCATCGGCCAGTTTGTCGATGTTCTCCAGAAATTCGGCACCCTGGGCCAGCAGCACGGCGCCAGGTCGGGCGGTCTCGTAGGTGGCCCACTTGAGGCGGGTGTTGCCGATGTCCAGGGCGAGAAAGGTCATGTTATGGTCTGCGTCAACTCAGGTGAGTCGCATTATTAACGAGGTTGAACGAAAGACCAAAGCGCCATGAACCCAACGCCCGCCGCTGTCATGTCCAGCAACCCATCCGGCATCGCCACCGGCTCAGTGACCGACTGGGCGGCCAGCCAGCTTTCAGCCGCCATTCACGCCAGAACTGTGTCCTGCCGCGAAGTGATGCAGGCTTATCTGGCCCACATCTCAGTTGAGAACCCGCGGGTCAACGCCATTGTCAACTTGCAGGAGGAGCAGGGTTTGTTGAACCAGGCCGACGCGCGCGACGCGCAACTGGCGCGCGGCGAGTCGATGGGCTGGATGCACGGCATGCCGCAGGCCGTCAAGGACATCGCCAACGCAGCGGGGATCCCCACAGTGGCGGGTTCGCCGCTGTTGCGCAATTTTGTGCCCACCGAAGACGGGCTGATGGTGCAGCGCATGAAGGCCGCCGGTTGCATCGTGATCGGGAAAACCAATGTGCCGGAGTTTGGCATGGGTTCGCACAGCTTCAACGAGGTGTTTGGCGTCACCCGCAACCCTTACGATCTCGCGCGCACGGCGGGCGGCAGCAGCGGCGGCGCGGCGGTGGCGCTGGCCACGCGCATGCTGCCGGTGGCTGACGGTTCGGATTTCATGGGCAGCCTGCGCAATCCGGCCGGCTGGAACAATGTGTTTGGCATGCGCCCCTCCCAAGGCCGCGTGCCGATGTGGCCTGCGCAGGATGTTTTCATCAGCCAGCTTGGCACCGAAGGGCCGATGGCGCGCACGGTGCGGGACCTCGCGCTGCTGCTCAACACGCAGGCCGGGCCCGACCCGCGCTGTCCGCTGTCGATCGCAAACCAGGTCGATTTCAGCGCGGCAGGGCCTGCCATGGACACCAAAACCAGGCGGATCGGCTGGCTGGGCGACCTGTCTGGCTACCTGTCGATGGAGGACGGCGTGCTGGAGGTGTGTGAGCAGGCTCTGAAGCGCCTGCAGGGGTCAGGCTGCGCGGTCGAGCCCGCCAATTTGGGGATTTCGCCCGATGCCGTCTGGCAGGCCTGGCGGGTTTGCCGCCGCGCGCTCATGGGCGCGCGCATCGCGCCCTTGCTGCTGAACCCGGCCAACCGGGCGCACATCAAACCCGAAGCGCTGTGGGAACACGACCAGGGCGCCTTGCTCACGGGCGCAGAATTGATGGCCGCCAGCGTGCAGCGCACGGCGTTTTACCAGCAGATGCTGAAGCTGTTTGAACGCCATGATTTTCTGGCCCTGCCGAGCGCCCAGGTGTGGCCGTTTGATGCCGCACTGCGCTGGCCCAGCCACATCAATGGCGTCCAGATGGACACCTACCACCGCTGGATGGAGGTGACGATTTACGCCACCTTCGCCGGCTTGCCCTGCATCAGCATTCCGGCAGGCTTCGATGCGCGCGGCCTTCCGATGGGGCTTCAAATCATCGGCAAACCGCAGGCTGATCTTGATGTGCTGCGGCTGGCTGCCCGGTATGAGTCGGTGGCGCAGGAAGTGTTGCAACGGCGCCCGGCATTGGGCTGACCGGGATTTTGCGGTGGTTTTCCGAAGATTCCGAAGTAGTATTATTTTAATAGCAATAAAGATAATAGATACAAGAGCTAGAGGCTTATTTTGTCACTTTTTCAGCTTTTTTGGCGGTTTTGAGCATAAAAGTTAACCTGCAGGTTAACTTTTAACCCTATTCAAGCCTGCCGCCAAGGCAGGCCGTGAAAGCGCCAGCCGCCCCTGAAGCCGCGATTGGCGTTTGCATCAGGGTCGCCCTCAAAACCTTCCAGGATGTTGTAGGCTTCAAAGCCCAGCTCGGTGGCGCGCTTGGCGGCGGCGATGCTGCGAATGCCGCTACGGCACAACAGCAGCACGCAGGCGCCGGGTGGCGCAGCGGCTTTGAGTTGCTCATCAAAATCCGCGCTGACGGCCATGCCGGGCCAGTTTTTCCACGGCACAAAGGGCACGCCCGGCACAAAGCCCACCCAGTCGCGCTCGGCTTCGGTGCGAATGTCGATCACCATGGCTTTGCCGCTGTGCGCCCACGCCCACGCGAGCACGGGTGAGATGTCGCCCGCGTAGCCTTGCGCCGTGCGCGGTTGCGGGTCTGGCGCGGCTGCGCCACTTTCATGCGGGATGGCATCGTGGCGAATTCCTGACGT
>JANOMD010000104.1:0-1775 GCA_031420135.1 Rhodoferax sp.
GACCGCCCAGCGCTGGGTGGCGCGCGCCATCACCGGTGAAGTCACGCTAGAACTGCGCCGTGGCAATGATTACTCGCTGCTCAACACCGAATCCGCCAACCTCACCTACAAGCCCGAGCGCCTGACGATGGAAAAAGGCGAATTGAGCTTCACCCCGCTGGACCGCATCGGCCAGTTGACGATGCGCAATCTGGACATTGTCGACACGCGCGAGAAGCTGGAGATTTATGCCAAGGCCGGGCTGCTGTCGCTCGGCGCAGGCGCAGCGCTGGCGAGTTTGGGGCATGCGGCCAAACCTGAGAAGAAATAGATTACTATATTTAATATAGCAAACTATTTATATAATACGAGAGCTAGAATCCTATTTCATTAATAATTTTCGATTTTGGACGCTTTTTTTCGCCTAATATACCCATATTGGGTATACTGAGAGGCATTTCAATCACCACCTCCACACCCGCTACCCCCATCCGATCCCCCGTCGCCGCCCGAACCGCCGCTGCTCTCGCTGCCGCCAAAGCCACCGGAATCACCCGATGCACCGCTGGAGTTGTCGCTGAAGACGCTGCCGCAGTGCGTATTTGAGTCGCTGGCCCGGCCCATTGATTCGCAATTAGCCTCGTAGCGGAAGCCGCCCTCAATGCCAAATTTTTTGTCCAGCGCGAACAGCAAGGGCAGGCGCGTCGGGTTGCGCGGGTCAATGCTCTCTTCTTTGCAGGCCCAGTACCAGGTGCGGCGCAGGCCGTCGTTGCGCTTGGTATCGTTGCTTTTCAGGACTTCGGCGGGCGTGTGGTGCAGCAGTTTGCCAAAGGCGCTTTCGCACCACAGCTGATACGCCTGGGTGTGCAGGATGAATTCGTGCCAGGCCGTGTCAACCACTTTGGACGGCATGCCGACGAACTGGCGGCCACTGCGCAGGTAGGCCATGAAAAACTGGCGCAGGCCGCGCAGCACCAGGTCTGCGTCGCCGTGCTTTAGCTGCGGATGCGCGGCGATCAGTTTGTCAACCAGAAACTTCGGCAGTGCCGCGTCGCGCACAAACTGGCGGCGCAGGCTTTGCTCCCAGGCGGATAGCGCGCTGGCCAACGTCAAGGTGAGAAAAATGCTCACTACACCCATGATGATGCCAACGCTTTGGCGAAACATCGCAAAGACCAGCAGTGGCACCAGCAGCCACAGCGCGCGGCGTGCCCACACCAGCATGGAGACGCGCTGCCACAGGCGCGGTTGGCGCAATCGGATTTGTCGGGTTGCAGTTGACATGTCAGTCTTCTCCCAAAAAGTTTCCAGCCATCAAACGACGACGGGTTCCGCTTCCAGGCGAATGCCAAACCGCTCGTACACGCTGGTTTGAATAGCCCCGGCAAGCGTCATCACCTCGCCGCCGGTCGCGCCCGGTAGGCCGTCCCGTTCACCCCGGTTGACCAGTACCAGCGCCTGCTTTTCATAAACACCCGCCTGGCCGACCGACTTGCCCTTCCAGCCGCAGGCGTCGATCAGCCAGCCCGCCGCCAGCTTGACCGAGCCGTCTGCCAGCGCGTAATGCACGATGCGCGGCTCGCGGGCAATGATGTCGGCGCACTGCTCAGGCGTGACCGTCGGGTTCTTGAAAAAACTGCCAACATTTCCAATCACGCGCGGGTCGGGCAGCTTGGCCTGGCGAATCTCGCACACCCAGTCGAAAAGCTGCTGCGCGCTGGGCGATGCGACGCCGCTTTGCGCGATTTTCTTGTCAATGTCAGCGTATCCCAGCACCGGCTTCCAGGCCTTCTGCA
>JANOMD010000105.1:0-19173 GCA_031420135.1 Rhodoferax sp.
CCAGATTTACCAGGCGTTTGCCAGCGATTCCGAGGCCACCGCATTGCGCAAAGCCTATGCAGACGGCATTGCTTGGGGCGACGCCAAACAGATCCTGTTCGAGCGCATCGACCGTGAAATCGCGCCGATGCGCGCCATGTATGAGGCGCTGATGGCCGACCCAGCCAAAGTCGAGGCCATTTTGCTGGCCGGGGCCGTCAAGGCGCGCAAATTGTCACAACCCTTCATGGCGCGGCTGCGCAATGCGGTAGGCCTGCGAGCACTCGCCAGCGCCAATACTGCAGCAGTCAAATCGAAAAAAACCGATAAAGCTACCCTACCCAGCTTCAAACAATACCGCGAAGCCGACGGCAGGTTTTACGTCAAATTCGTCGATGCGGCGGGCAAACTGCTTCTGCAAAGCGCGGGTTTTGACTCACCCAAAGACGCCGGCCAGTTGGTTCGCAGTTTGCATATAGATGACGCATCGATTGCAAGCCTGACCCTGGGTGAGGGCGCATCGGCAGAAACGGTAAAAACCGCCTTACAGCAGCTTCGCGACGCCGCCTGACACCAGTATTTTCCAATCCAGGTATGAGCCTGAGCGAGGCGCGTGTTTCCAACGAGGAATGAGCCTGAACGGAGATTTGAAGGTCCAGAGTGAGTGGGTTGATCATCGCAAAGATGGTGATCAACCTGGACGAATCGCGTTTAAGCACAATCCGGCAAATCGAGGAATTTCTCAGCGGCAGCATTGAGGTCGATTTTTCGGCGCACGGCGGGGATACTGAGCGCTATGCGCACATCAGCCGGGTGCTCAAGCGTTTTGACTACCCCCGGCGCAACAAACACGAGCGCGGCGTACTGTTGACGTACCTGCGCCACACCCGCGGCTACCGGGGCGCCCCGAAGACCCGATGGGTGGCGCGCTGGACTCACAACCGCGTCGCGCCCACGCCCCTTGCCAAACGCTACCGTGCACCCAGCGCACCCTTTGCGCGCACCTACACCGCTTTGGATGTTGAGCTGCTGGTGGAGATGGACCGCGCCAACGAGGACGTGTGCGGCCCGGCCATCGCGCACCTGCTGCACCGTGCATACAGCGTGTATGGCGATGCCCGTTACGAGCGCTTGTCCACGCTGTCAGTCTCGCACCTGTACAACTTGCGCAAGAGCGCGGGGTATCAAGCCCGTCGGGTGAGCTTCACCAAGACCCATCCGGTGTGCAATCCCATTGGCGTGCGTCGAGCGCCTCGACCCAATGGACGCGCTGGCTATGTCCGCATCGACACCGTGCACCAGGGCGATCTGGATGGCATCAAGGGGGTGTATCACATCACCTGCGCGGACGCGGTGAGCCAGTGGCAGGTGCAGGCGTGCGTGCAGGGCATCAGCGAAGCATTTTTGTTGCCCGTGCTAGCCCTGGTGATCTCCCAGTTTCCGTTTGAGATTGAGGGATTTCACTCGGACAATGGCTCGGAATTCATCAATCGCCGGGTCGCCCAGATGCTGGAAAAACTGCGCATCGAACAGACCAAATCAGGCTCGCGCCACAGCAACGACTTGCGCCCTGGCGGAGAGCAAAAACGCCAGCGTCGTGCGCAAGCATATGGGCTACAGCCACATCCCGCAAAAGTACGCCCAGCCCATCAACACGTTCTACCAGGAGGTGTTCAACCCCTGGCTCAATTTGCACCGCCCCGGCCTGTTCGCAACCGAGGTCACAAGCGCCAAGGGCAAGATCGTCAAGCGCTACCGCCACGAGGATGTGAAGACGCCCCTGGCGTGTCTGGTTGAGTTGAGCAAGAAAAAGTTGGTCCGCTTCAAGGCCGGTATCAGGCTAAAAGATTTACAGGCCCACGCCAGCGCCCACACCGATCTGGCCGTCGCCCAGGCAATGCAAAAAGCCAAAGCCGATTTATTTACGCAATTCAACCGGCCAAAAGCCAAGCCCGTGCGTCAGGCCTGAAGCCACTGCAGCCACTGCAGCCCAATGCTGGGGGTCGGGATCATGCATGAGTACATGTGCATGATCGGGGGTGCCTGCGGCGGCCTGGCAGGGGCCTGTATAAAAAAACCCGCAGACAAATCCCCGCCTTTTAAACTGAGCCTTTCAACCCCGTCAACCCACCACCAAAGATCGTCGCATCAACTTCCCTTCAGGCTCACACCTGAATTGGAAAATACTGTGGCCGGGCGTAGAGAAAAGCAATACCTAGGGCCAACTTTTGCAAAGAGAATTATGAACTCACCAACGTGTTCCGTGCCTGGAATAAAAGTGCCTCCACCAGTGATCCATGTGTCCGCATTGCTGATCGGTATGGGGCTGAACAAACTGTGGACTATTTCATTCATGCCAACCCTCTGGGCGTACACGGTCGGAACAGCACTGATCATTGCAAGCATACTGATCATGCCGCCTGTCCTCGTGCGTTTCCGCCGAGCGGGCACTCCCTTCGATGTGCGAAAGGCGGCTTCGGCACTAATCACCGATGGGCCATACCGGCTTTCGCGCAACCCAACCTATGTATCGTTGACCATGCTGTATGTTGGGTTGGGGGTTCTTCTCAATAATGTCTGGATTCTGTTGCTGACCCTTCCCGTCCTGTTGATCCTTGATCTGTGGGTCATCCGTCGAGAAGAAAAACACCTGGAAGAGAAGTTTGGATGGCACTACCTTCAATACAAGTCCGCCGTGCGCAGATGGTTGTGAAGATATCGCTTGTCGGGGCATGGGACGCGAAGCCGGGCTGGTTACGTCATTGCCCAAGCTACGTTCTCTCACGGTTCAATCCGTGCAGTGCGGGACGCCGGTCAAACCACGGACGCGCCTGCTCCAACTGCGCGCAAAGGCGCAGCAGCAGATCTTCCTCGCCATAACGGGCTGCGAACTGGCAACCGATCGGAAGCCCGTCGGGGGTCCAGTACAGCGGTACCGATGCCGCCGGCTGACCGGTGATATTGAACGGATACGTGAACGGCACAAAGGCCGCCAGCTTGGCCATCCAGCCCCGCACGTCACTCGATGTGATGTCGAAGTACCCGATCGGGCGCGGCGTCTGCGCCAGTGTTGGTGTGAGCCAGATGTCGTATTTGTTGAAAAACCCCGCGATGCGCCGAGACTGGCGATGCAAGGAATGCAGGTTGAGAATGTAGTCGGCGGCAGAGTAGGTGCGGCCGAGTTCGGCCAGCGCATAAGTCAGCGGCTCCACCAGATCGCGCCCGGGCATGGCGCCAGCGGTTACACGCGCGATATTGGCCATGGCGTTGGCCGCAAACACCATCTCGAAGCCGTGTTGCAGCGCCACTGCGTCGAAATCCGGCGACGCCTGCTCCACGTGGTGGCCGAGTTGTTCACACAGATGCGCCGCGTCTTCGACGGCAGCCATACACGCTCGGTCGATCGGTACGCCGGTGGGCGCCGTGCAGGCATACGCGATCCGCAGGCGTGCGGGCGCGCGACCCACTTCCTCCAGGTAAGGCCGCGCAGGCGGCACGGCCATGTAGGGGTCGCCAGCCATGGGCCCGGCAATCGCATCAAGCAGTGCCGCACTGTCGCGCACGCTGCGACTCACCACATGTTGCTGGGCCAGGCCATTCAGACCCTCGCCGCCTTCAGGGCCGGCCGTGGTGCGCGCGCGCGTCGGCTTCAGGCCAAACAAGCCGCAACACGAAGCCGGAATACGGATCGAGCCTCCGCCGTCGGTTGCATGCGCCAGCGGCACCATGCCCGAGGCCACCGCTGCCGCCGCGCCGCCGCTGGAGCCACCCGGTGCAAGGTCAAGGCGCCAGGGGTTGCGGGTGGTTCCGTACAGCAGCGACTCGGTGGTCGGCGACAGACCGAACTCCGGAGAGTTGGTCTTGCCCGCAATGACCAGTCCGGCGCGGCGCAAGCGGGCCACCAGTTCGCTGTCGGCGGCCGGCATATTGTTCGCGTACAGGCGAGACGAAAAAGTGGTGGCGGCGCCGAGCACCGATGCCACGAGTTCCTTGACCAGAAATGGCACACCCTGGAACGGCCCAGGCGACAGGCCGTGCGCGATCTGCGCACGCGCTGCGTCGTACAAGGGCGTGACGACCGCATTGATCCGTGGATTGTGTTGTGCGATGCGCGCCAACGCGGCTTCCAGCAGTTCCTGTGCAGTGACCTCGCCTCGCCGCACCAGATCCGCCAACCCAAGGCCGTCATAACTTTCGTAGTCGTTCACGGGGCATGCTCTCTCGAATCGGGCCACTGCGCGCGAGGCATCGGCGCCGTGCCGGAAAGGTCCGGGTCGACGCTTGACGCAAAACCTTTGCAGTTCAGCGAGTCCAGCGCCAGTTGACCGTTGGTGATATGCAGGCGCACATGCCCGTCCTGCACGTGATACAGGTCGGGGTGCGCCCGCAGGTAGGCTTGGGCTTCCTGAGTTGGACGTCCTGCAAAGCCGTCTATGAAATGGTGCGCGTTGCGCTCCACATGTGCCATGCCCAGCAGGCTTACAAGCGCCAGATCCTGTTGCACCGACACGCCCGCTTGCGTCGTGAGGTCTTCAGCGGACATGAAATACGGTCCCGTCGCAGCCCCGTTCCAGGCCCGGCAACGTGCCAGGTTCAGCACCGATTTGTAGAACCCCTTGCAGGTCTTGGTTGATACGCCGGTGTAGCCCAGCGCGCGGGCCCTGGGGAAAGAGTCCAGATCCCCGTCGGACTCGTCAATGATGACGGGCTTGAAACGTGCCAGTTCCGCCACCGGCTGCGCCAGCACCATCTGCCGTTTGATCGGCTGCTCGATCAGCAGCGTGGAGGCGCAAAGGCGTTGCAGTGCGGATGCCGACGCCATCTTCTGCCACAAGGCCGCGATGGCCGCCGTATCTTCATACTGCTCGTTGCCATCCAGGGTGACGAAGTACGGCTCGGTGAGCCGGTCGAGCACGGACGCAATACGCAGCAGCCGGTCGAGATCGGCATTGGCCTGCCCTGATACCTTGAGTTTGAAATATCGGTTGCCGTAGCTGCGCACGACCTCTTCCAGCGTTTCCGGCAAACCGTCATTGACGCGTGCACCAGTTGCCTGGTCCGCGGCGGTGATGGGGTCGAGCAAGCCCACCGTGTGGCGAACATGGATCGACATCGACGGCTGCAGCTTGTGCAAAAAGGCCTGGAGCGAAAAGTCCTTGAGGTCGGGGGCAATCGCATGCGCGCCCATGCCGGGCAGGTTGTGCCGCATGCCATGCCAGAAACTCACGCCCTCGATCCGCAACAGGGCGTCGAGCACGGCACGGTCCAGCAGCGCGGGGCCGAAACTGGTTACCAGGGCGTTCAGTCCCAGTGCGGCGCCCGCGTCCAGCAGCACGCGGTAGTGATTGGCGTACAGGTCGAAGGCGCTGAGCCAGGGCGCGGTGCCGTAGGCCTGTCTGGTCAGCTCCAGGGCCTTGCGCAACTGGTCATGGTTTTGCGTGTCGGAGAGATCGGGGTTCTTGTCGAACCATTTGGCCCCCAAGGCCTCTGCAGCGTAGCCGACGCCTTCGCGACCATCCTCCAGGCGCACGCGCACGCGGGCGATCGCCTGGCGACCTTGCGTCACGGTAATGACACCAAAGCGAAACGGAAGACGCAGGCGATACGGCGACTCGAACAGGTCGGCCGACTGGATTTTCAGGCGCAAAACGGTGTTCATGGGCGGTTTGTCAGCCAAGGGCCTCGAGCAGCCCCTGGATGTAGCCGATCGCGCGCGCCGCGCTACCGGGCCCATCAGGCACATATTCAAACGGTTCCACCGCAACCCAACCGGCATACGCGTGCCGCTTGAGCGTGCGGAAGATGTCGGCGAACCCGACCTCGCCTTGGCCCGGGCCGCGCAGATTGGCGTCGTTTACCTGGATGTGGGCCAGCATGCCGGTGGGCAGCCAACGCGCCAGCAAATCGGGCACTGTTTCGGCTTCGGCGCGTGACGCCGCACAACAATCGAGCATGGTGCGCACCGAGGGATGATCGATGGTTTGGACTATGGCCACGGCTTGCGCCACGGTCTGGATGAAATTTGCTTCGGGTGGCGCTAGCGGCTCGATGCAATAGGTAACACCAGCAGACCCCGCATGCGCGGCGATCACGGCAAAGGCGTCGATGCCGTGTTGGCGCGCTGCTGCCTGCCCGTCGTCCGGCAGGCGGCGCTGCGCCGGAGAACCATGCACCAGTACCGCGCCGCCCAGATCGGCGCACAAATCGATCTGCTGGCGCATGACGGTGATCGTGCGCGCTCGCACCGTGGCGTCCGGCGACGTGATGGACAGGCCCATCGGCTGCACCAGCAGCCAATGCAGGCTTGACACCACGATGCCAGCGTCCTGCGCGGCGCGGCGAATGTCGGCCCGGCGCGCGGCGTTTATCGCGAGCGGCGCATCACCCAGTGTGAAGGGCGCCACTTCCAGTCCCTGGTAGCCCAGCGCCGCGGCGACATCGCATTGCTTTGCGAACTCCATCGGTGCCAGCACCTCGTTGCACAGAGCGACACGCATAACCGGTTCTTCAGCAGCGCAAAGCCGTCACCACTGCGGTCGCGCGCTCGTCTCGCGCTTGCCCGTGGTTGCCGAGAGTTCGGTGTAAATCTCGAACGCGAGCCGGCCAAGTGCCGGATCGGCGCGTGTTTCGGCCGATCGGGGGCGTGGGATTTCGACCGTGCGAATGCTTGCGACCCGGCCTGGGCGCGCCGACATGACAACCACCCGGTCAGCCAGAAACACCGCCTCGGGAATAGAGTGGGTCACGAACACGATGGTCTTGCGCTGGCCATCGACCGCACTGCTTTCGCCCCATATGCGCAGCAGTTCGATGTTCATCTCGTCGCGGGTCATCGCATCGAGCGCGCCAAAGGGTTCGTCCATCAGCAGGATGGGCGGGTCCATGATGAGAGCACGGCACAAGGATGCGCGCTGTTGCATGCCACCGGACAACTCAGCCGGTCGCTTGTGGGCGAATTCGCCCAAACCGACGAGTTCGAGCAATGACCGCGCACGTGCGCGGTACTGCCTGGGGTTTCGGTCCGAGAGTTCCACCGGCAGCAACACATTGTCGAGCACCGAGCGCCACTTGAGCAGCAGCGCGGCCTGAAACACCATGCCGACCATGGGAATCGGTCTTTCTACCGGGGTCCCGTCCACCACGATGCGGCCACTGGTCAGCGGGCGCAGCCCTGCAATAGCCCGCATCAGGGTGGACTTGCCGCAACCACTGGGGCCGACCAGCGCCACGAACTCACCCTCGCGCACGCTCAGGGTAATGTCTCGCAGCGCCTCCACCGGGCCACTGTCCGCATGGTAGATCATGCCGGCCCGGTCGATCTCGATCATCGTGCGACCCGCGCGCGCGTCCCGGCTGGCTCCCGCCGCACGCCCCGTTTCGCTTGCGTACATGCCCATCCCTTGCTCAATGGCGAAAAGTTGTTCTGGGTTACTTGACCGACAGCGGCATCGCCACCTTGGTGAAGTACTCCATGCTGTACACGGCCTTGCAGTCCACTTTCTTGGGCAGGCCCATATAGGTGTTCACGATGTCCGTGGAGACGCACATCTTCTTCTCGTCGATCCAGCCGATGCCTTGGTCGGCGTACACCTTGGTACGCATCAAGTCCAAGCCGAGCATCATGTTGGGTTCGATGATGGACAGGTCAATCTCCGGAACTCTTTTCTTGAAAATCGCGAGCGCCGCCTTCGGATCGGCCATCACGTCGCGCCAGCCCATGTAGGAGGCCTGCAGGAACGCACGCAGCGCCTTTGGACGCTCCTTCATGGTTTTCTCGCCCGCGATGATCGACATGCTGTAGAGATCGAAGCCGTTGTCGGCCCACGGCAGCATGACCGCGTTGCCCACACCCATCGCCTTCTCGTAGAACGGCAGCCCGGTGGTGTAGTCGCCGACAACGTCGACGCGCTTCTCGGCCAGCGCCGCAATTTTCGCCGTCGGCTCGATGTTGACCCAGGTGACCTTGCCCTGATCGATATTGTGCAACTTCGCGAACGCCGGCCAGGCTTGGCGCTGCCCGTCGCCGGCCGGAGCGCCGACGGTCTTGCCTTCAAGGTCTTTTGGCTTCGTCAACGGGCTGTCTTTTCTGCTGAAGAAATTGAGCGGCGACTTGTCGAACACCATGCCGACCATCTTGACGCGGGCACCACGTGCATCGGCGGCGAGTACCGCAACCGTGTCGGCGAGACCCGCATCGGCCCGGTCAGTGTCGACCTTGGCGATCGAATCGCCCGAACCCTTGGAGTTCTCGAGCGTCACCTCGAGGCCGGCTTTCGCGTAATACCCTTTCTCAAGCGCAACCCAGTACGCGGCATGGTCGCCGACCGCGAACCAGTTGAGTGAGAATTTGAATTTCTCGGGCGCCTGCGCCGACGCTGCGCCGACTGAAATCGCGAGGACCAGGGCACCCAGCGTCTGCCTGACCCTATTCAGTTTCCTGTTCATAGACATCTCCTTAACATGTTGCGAATGTTTCCCGACCGACCACCACCACTCAAACGTCCTCGGCCCATGGCACCAGCAGTCGCGACAGCATCGCGACAAATCCGAACAGCAGCAGCCCGAGGATCGAAGTCCATACCAGCGCAGCGAACGCGACCGGCGTGTTCATGCTGCTCTGTGTTGTGATGATCACGTAGCCCAGGCCACGCTGGGAGGCAACGAACTCCCCGACGATCGCTCCGACGACGGCGGCCGTGGCCGTGACCTTCAGCGCCGAGAGGATATAGGGATACGCGTTGGGAACCCGGATCTTTATGAACACCTTCCATTTGGGCGCGTTGAACACGCGGCCGAGGTCTACGATGTCCTGGTCGATCTGCGTCAGGCCGACCGAGGTATTGATCACCACCGGAAAGAACCCGATCAATGCACCGATCAGCATGTTGGGCACGATGCCGTAGCCCATCCACATCAGAAACAGCGGCGCGATTGCGACCTTGGGCAACGTATTGACGAACACCAGAAACGGCGTCAGCGCATTGGCCCAGACGCTCGACCAGGCGATCGCGACGCCGAGCACAACACCGGCCACCCCGGCCAGCACAAACGCGCCGACGATTTCCGCCGCGGTCACCCAGATATGACCCGCCCATGGAATCTCGTCGCCGAACATTGCGCGCAACACCGATAGGGGGCTTGGCAGCAGGTACTCGCGAACGCCGAGAAACGAGACCGCGAGCTGCCACAGCAGGATGAACGCCGCGAAGATCGCGAGCGCCGGCAACCGCCGCGCGACCATTCGGACGACGCGGCGCAATGGCTTAGCCACTGTGCACCTCGATCGCGTGGCGGCGTACGTACGCCTCGTCTACTTCGACCCCGAGTCCCGGCCCTCGCGGCAACCGGACCTGACCGCCCCCCTTCCAGACGCGTTCGGCGAGGAACGGCGTGTCGATGTACTGCGGGCCGTTCAACGCAAGAGGGTTGATGTCGAACGCCGCAGCCAGATGCAAGCCGGCCGCGAGACCCAGGTCTGTTTCAGTGAGCCCGGAGAGCGAGAGCTCGAGTCCGGCCGCCTGGCCCGTTTCGCAAAGTCGGCGCGAGTGGTACAAACCGGCGTTACGCTGTACCTTTGCCACCACGACGCCAATGGCCTCGGCGCGTATGTATTCGATCAGGTCGGACACCGAGCGCAGCGATTCGTCAATGCCGATCGGAACCGGGCTCGACGCCTGCAGGCGTCGGTAGCCGGAAATATTGAAGCCATTCAGCGGCTGTTCGAACAACACGACGCCAAGTTCCTCGAAGTGGCGCGCCTGGCGCATCGCGGCGTCGATCCGGTAGCCGCGATTCGCGTCCACTTGCAATGAGCGCTGGCCGGCAGCTTTGCACGCTCGGCGCACCAGATCCAGGTCGCCAGCCGGCCCATGCATGCCGACCTTCACGTCAAACGTTGTGTAACCGGCGTCGATGCCCTCGGCGACGGCGCGTTCAGCATCCGAGGGGCGCTGCACAGAGACCATCCAGGTCAGATCGAATGCTGTGCGCCGACATCCGCCGAGCAATTGGTACAGCGGGACGTTCAGTGCCCGTCCCCAGGCATCGTGCGCGGCAACGTCGATGGCCGATTTCGCGAGCGGCGATCCAGGCGTGACACCGGGGTTGATCGTGCGCTCCATAGTCCGGTGCAAGGCATCGAGGTTCCAGACTTCGATGCCAATCACGGCCGGCGCGAGGTAATTGCGCAAGGTGCTGACGATTGTTTCCGTGGTTTCATAGGTCCAGCGCGGCGTCGGTGTCGCTTCGCCCCAGCCGGTCGCGCCGCTTTCGGTCGTTACCTTGACCAGCACGCGGTTCGACAGCGTATTGGGGTCGCCGGCGATTCCGCCCGCGAGCACGAACACCGACTTGAACGGTAAGCCCAGCGTGAACACCTCGACCGATGCGATTTTCATGGCAACTTTCTATGTCAGCCAGCGTTCGAGGTTCGCCGCGACGAACGCGTCGTCACCCAGGTCGGCATGTTCGGCGCAAACGCGATCGATCTGCGCTGCCTGTCCCGGGCTCAGTCCTTCATTCGGATCCAGACACCAGATGCCCTCCAGCAGGCCCTGGCGGCGCAGTACTTCGTGACAACCTGCGATGCAGCCATGGAAATCGTTGGCGACATCGAAGAAAGCGCTGTTGCAGTCGGTGACCCGGCTGTCGAGCGCGAGCATGTCCGACGTAAGCACGTGGCTTCGGGCGGCGGCTTTGCATTGCTCCAGCAGACGCACTGCGCCCAAGGTCCAAACTGACCAGTGACCGAGCAAACCCCCGCGAAAGCGTACTGTCACGGGCTGGCCATCACGCATGACCGTGAAGGGCGTGACAAGGTCCAGCACGATATGGTCGTCATTGCCGGTGTACAGCGTGACGCGGTCTTCCGCGCGGGCCTGCACCACGCCGCGTACCACGTCGAGCGTGCGATAGCGGTGAAACGGCGCTACCTTGATGGCTACCACGTTGTCGATCGCGGCGAATCGGGTCCAGAATGCGGCGCTCAGTTCGACCCCGCCCACCGAGGGCTGGAGGTAGAAGCCGATCAGCGGGATTTCCCGGGACACCGCGAGGCAATGTGCAATCAAGTCGTCTTCGCCCCGCCCTTTCATCGCGGCCAGGCTGAGCAGACCTGCGTTGTAACCGATCCCGCCGGCCAGGCGGGCTTCAGCCACTGCCTGATCGGTGGAGCCGCAAATGCCCGCCACCATGGCCAGTTGGCGCGACGGCCCTGCCCAGGAGCGGGCGGTATCCATGGCCAGGCGGAGCACTTGCTCATGCAGGCCGGCCTCGCGAATCGCGAACTGCGTGGTGTGAACACCCACGGCCAGGCCATGCGCACCCGCATCCAGGTAGTAGCGACTGAGCGCCCGCTGGCGTCGCTCGTCAAGCCGACGCTGCGCATTGAGCGCGAGCGGATGGGCCGGAATCGCGAGACCCTGCCGCAGCAGGGCACGCACGGATTGAACTTGTGCGGCGGTGGCGCTCATGGTTTAACCAAATTCAGGACCGGCCAGAAGGAACAGCCGCTTGTTCGGGCACGCGACGCTGACCGGTCCGAGGGCCATTCGAGCAAATGGCCGTTGGCGCGCAAAACCCCGTTGCTCCAGTAGTTTCGCCAGCAAGGTCCAGTGATCGGGCAGATCGAGAAACACGCGTCCACGCGTACTGCCGAGCGCGGCATTCAACAGCGACAGGGCCGAGGTTTCGTCAGCGGCGACGAGCGGGCCAATTTGCGTGGCGCGGCGTCCCTGGCGTGTGATGACAAAACCGGAGCCGTCACGCGCGATCCATGCGCGGCTGAGATCGCGCGACAGAAAGTCCTCCAGCAGGAACCGGCGGCCCACACCGTTGACCACCGTATCGAGCACCACCAGTTGTTGCAGATCAGCGCCGCTTGCACCGCGCAGGGTGTCCGGCAAGGATGCCTGCGACGGCGTAACCTCACCCTCCCATCGCGCCAACTCGAAGCCAGCCTCAAAGCCTGCGTTCCGGTATGCCGACACGCCGGCGGGGGTGGCGTCGAGCAGTGGAATCGCAGACAGTTGCTGCAAGTATTTGACGCATTCGCCCAGCAACTGCGTCGCCACACCTTGGTGGCGCCATGGCGCGGCCACCAGCACCATGGAAATCCAGCCCTTGCCGCCGTCATAGGGCAGCGCCGCGGCAGTGGCGACCAGCGCAGACCGGCTATCACGGTACCCGATGGTCCGCCCGTGGCGAACAAATAGTCGCCAGTCATCGGCCGTCTGGTTCCACCCTGCCGCGTCGGACAGCGCCAGGGCGTCCGACACATCCGGCAAGCTGCAGGTAATCTTGGTCAGGGTTTCAAAAACGACCATCCCGGACCTCGAATTTGGTAGGTTTTCCCAACGCGGGTTGTTGACGTTGGACCCAGTCGGCCGTCCAATCGAGCATGACGCCCAGAGGCACCAATGGATAGCCGAACAGCTTGGCTGCAAGCGTGGCGTTAGACAGCAACGCGGTGGGCGCTTCCTGGCCCGCGACCTGGGCGGTGGTGCCCAGACGTGTGGCGAACTCGCCGGCCAGCCAGCGCACGGAAAGTGTTTCGGGCCCGGTGCAATTGATCGGCTTCGCAGGCGTCGTGCAGTGGCGCAGACAACGCAGCACCTGCGCATTGGCATCCCCTTGCCAGATCACATTCACATGTCCCATCGTGGCGTCGATTGCTTCGCCGCGATGGACCTTGGAGGCAATGTCGTGCAATACACCGTAACGCATGTCAATTGCGTAGTTCAGGCGAAATATGCGCCCGGAGTTGCCGTGTTTGGCCGAGAAATACTCCAACATGCGCTCGCGCCCGACGCATGATTGCGCGTATTCGCCAACCGGTGCAGGTAGTGTGTTTTCGCTGGCGCCGGGGTGGCCGACAGGCGTGAGCGGGTATACGTTCCCGGTGGAAAACCCGACGATGCGCGAGGTCCGCAACGTGTCGGCTACCAATGCCGGCACATGTGTGTTCATTGCCCAGGTCAGCGGCTGATTGTCTTTGGCGCCGAATTTGTGGCCGGCCGCGAAGATCACGTTGGGTACACGTGGCAGCGCCTCGATACTGGCGCGATCCAGCAGGTCGGCAGTGACCGTCTCGATGTCCCAGCCTTCCAGGCGAGCGCGCACCGTGGCGTCGCTGAAGCGCGCGACCCCGATCACACGTTTGTGCGGCGCGGCGTTCTTGGCCAGACGCGCAAGCGTCGGTCCCATCTTGCCGGCCACGCCAAGAATCATGATGTCGCCGTCCACCTGGGCCAGATCGTCAATCAAAGCCTGGCTGGGCCGAACCAGGAAATTCTCCAGCGCGTCGACCGATTCAAACCGATCAGGCAGACGGGCAGTATCCAGCAGCTGGAGACCGTTGCGCCGCTGGCTTTCAGACAACACATTGTGCATGGAACTCCCCGTATCCAAACTCGATGAATTAAGTCTATGGGGTTCCATTCGTCACGTCAACCGTTTGGTTGAAATGTTGTCGGAATTGTCTCGACCACAGGGTAAACCCGGGCGCGCGAAGCCGTGGGCAAAGATGCCGCATTCCAGGTATTTGCGAAATGCTCAGCCTTGTCCAACGTGGTATGAGCCTGAAGCGGGATCAATAGGGTGAGGTGGACTGGCAGGTTGATCTGGTTGAGAAGGGCAGTTTAGGCGGTTGGTCTTTGCCTGTGGTTTTTTGAAATCAAGGCCCCTGCCAGGGCGCCGCAGGCCCCCTGCGGTTATGCCATGTACTCATGCATTAACCCGCCCCGCGAGGCCCGCAGTCAAACGGTTCAAGCCTGGTCTGCCGTTCGTTGCTTTGGCGTGTTGAATGCGGCGAACAGCGCAGCCTTGGCCTGCTGCATCGCCTGGGCCGCTTGAAGGTCAGTTTGCTCTTTGGCCTGAGCCTGCAAAGCCGCAAGCTCAATGCCTTCTTTGAACTTCACCAAACCCTTTTTGTCCAGGAGCACCAAACACTCCAGCGGCGTCTTCACGTCCTGGAGGCGATAACGCTTGATGATCTTGCCCTTGTCCGTGGTGACTTCGCTGGCAAACAGGCAGGGTCGGTGCAAATTGAGCCAAGAATTGAATACGCCTTGGTAAAACGCATTGATGGGCTGGGCGAACTTCTGTGGAATGTGGCTGTAGCCCATGTGTTTCCTGACCACACTGGCATTCTTGCTTTCGGCCAGGGCGTTGTCATTGCTTTGGCGCGAGCGGGATTTGGTCTGCTCGATGTTCAGCTTGTTGAGCATCTTGGCGACTTGGGCGTTGATGTACTCCGAGCCATTGTCCGAGTGAAAGCCCTCAATCACAAAGGGAAACTGCGCGAGGATCAACTCCAGCACGGGCAGCAAAAAGGCCTCGCTGATGCCCTGCACGCAGGCCTGGACCTGCCACTGGCTCACCGTGTCCACGCAGGTGATGTGATACACCCCTTTGACGCGGTCAAGATCGCCTTGGTGAACGCTGTCCACACGGATGAAGCCTGCGCGCCCATCGGCACGGGGCGCTTTGCGCACGCCGATGGCGATGCACACCGGGCGGGTCTTGGTGAAGCTGGCACGCTGGCGCTGGTAGGGCGTGCTCTTGCGCAGGTTGTACAGGTGCGAGACTGACAGCGTGGCCAGGCGCTGGTAGCGGGCATCGCCATAGACGCTGTAGGCGCGTTTGAGCAGGTGGGCGATGGACGGGCCACACACGTCTTCATTGGCTTTGTCCATCTGCACCAGCAAGCTGACATCGGCGCTGGTTTACTTGCGGGCAAAGGGGGCAACGGGGGCACGGTAGCGTTTGGCCATGGGCACTTGGGCCAAACGGTTGTCTGCCCACCGGGCCACCAGGCGGGTGGTCTGGGCGCGGCTGTAGCCGCTGGTGCGTTGCAAGTAGCGCAGCACCACCCCACGCTCGCGTTTGCGCAGTTGCGGGTAGCCAAAGCGTTTGAGGACACGGCTGATGTGGGCGTAACGGTCGGCGTCACCCCCATGCGCGGTGAATTCGATTTGAGCGCTGGCGCAAAGGAATTCTTCCAACTGCGCGATTGTGCTCAGGCGCGATTCGTCCATGTTGATCACCATCCTTGTGATGATCAACCCGCCGACAGTTCAGCCCCAAATCCCCCTTCAGGCTCATTTCTGCTTGGAAATACGCACCTCGTTCAGGCTCATACCTCGTTGGACAAGGCTAAGTATTGACAGCACCGAACTTAACGAGTAATCTTTTAATTGCGTCTTGCGTACTGCGCAAAAAGTAGGAACGAGGGAGTTGAAATCTACGCACCACACAGAAAGGGTATTGCCATGCGCCACTACGTTTTTTTTATTGCGTTCATCAGTTTTTTCACGGGTGTTCTTGCTCCCAACAGCGCGACAGCTGCTCCGCTGCTTACGGCCTATGCCTTGTCAGCGGCCGGAGACTCCGCCTTCGGTTCATTGGGTCCTTTTTCATGCGCGACCTTTGCACCTGATCCCCGTACCGGGAGTATCGGTGGCGGCTTTGAAGTCGGCCTGCCAACGTCCGGGCCGTGTGGGGTAGGGGTGGATTCCCGGTTGGCTTCGACCGCCTCGGGCGGCGTGACCGTATCGAGTTCGCTTGCAGTAGGATTCGGCAACCCATCGGATCTGCGGGCTTTCGTCGGTGATTCCACCGGTCGCGCAGGCTTTGGCAACCTTGGTGTGCGGGCCAACGCAAGCTACGGCGGTACCGCTGGCTCAAGTACCGTGGTGGGCGCGCAAGCTTTCGGACGGCAGACGGAGCCTATGATGTTTGTCGGCGCGAGCGGGGTGGGCGTCTTCCGGCCTACTTTCACGATCGACGGATCGTTCTTCAATGTAGGGCGGACCGATAGTCAACTGGCGTTTCTCTACGCAGTAGGCTCGGGTCCCTATTTAACCGCTTTTCGGATCCAAAACAACCGTGGCCTCCTCAGTTATCTGGATCGGACTGGCCATGTTCCGCTCTTCCCCGGCATGTCGCTCTCAGGCGATTTGGTCAACGGGTTCACGGTGGCTGGCTTGACCACGTTTACGCTCGACATTCCCATCATCTTCGGAGCGGCAACGGACATCACGTACAGCCTTTGGGCGGCAGCGCTGCCAAGTTCATCCTTCGGCCTGTTAACACCCAGCGCAACGTCTATCGATTTCATGAGCACCGCCAAACTGACTGGTATTGACGTTCTGGATTCGGGCGGGCGGTCGGTCAGCGCATTCAGCATCGTCGCCGGATCGGGAACTCTCTACGACCGCAACGGCGTTGTCGGCAACGCCGGTCCCGGTCCAAGCAATGGCGTTCCTGAACCGGGTTCTTTGCCGCTGATGGTGATGGGCCTGTTCGGTGCTGCTTTCGCATTTCGACGGAGAATTTGAGGGCGGGAAAGGCGATTGACCAGTAATTTGCAATTCAGTAGCGCTTGGCAAGGGGCACCGTTGCCAGGCGGTTCATTCCCCGTCGGGCCACCAGCCGGGTGACTTGCGGGCGGCTGTAGCCGCTGGTGTGCCTGAGGTAGCGCAACAGCACACCGCGTTCGCGTTTATTGCGCTAGGGGTAGTCAAAACGCTTGAGCACGCGAGTGATGTGCTCGTAGCGTTCAATGTCATCGCCGTGCCTTGAAAACGCAACCAGCGTACTGGCACTGAGAAACTGTTCGATCTGCTCAATCGTGCGCAGCCGGGATTCATTCATATTGATCACCATCCTGGGGATGATCAACCCGCACACCAATTCAGTTCAAATTTACCGCCTCAGGCTCATTCCTGCTTGGAAATACGGGCTCTGTTCAGGCTCATACCTCGTTGGACAAGGCTGGCCCCAGACCATCTGGCCACCAGCTTGCTACAATGATGCCACACGGAGAGATGGCAGAGTGGCCGAATGTACCTGACTCGAAATCAGGCGTACCGCAAGGTACCGTGGGTTCGAATCCCACTCTCTCCGCCAGTACAGTTAAAGGTTTGTCGCTATTAATTTAGAGACAAACCTTTTTTCTTTGGTGCGTCATGCAGCCACTATGTAGCCACCGGCGCATGCATTTGCACCTTGTAACCTGCAGCACCAAATAAGAAAAGTCCCGGTTGGTTACGCGGGGCTTGTTGTTTGACGTCGCGCCTAAATTCCTACAGTTGCGCCAAGTCGGCGACAGAACTGTCAAGCCTAACGACGGTGGATTAGTGACCCGTCGTAGGTGTTGAAAAAAACTGTTCGGTTTCCTGATGGCGACAGCTTGACGATACAAAGGGAAAACATGGCCGGGGCGGGTGAAAGGTGTCCCGCTTTTTCAGCCGCTAAGCCTATCCAGGGCGAACAGGTTCAGGCTTGTACGGGTGTCACGCTCAAGCGCAAGCCCACAGCGTGCAGCACTTTGTGAACGGTAGTCAGTGTCGGATTCCCGTTTTCGCTCAAGGCCTTAAACAGCGTTTTGTCGCCAACATTGGCACGGCGGGCGACTTCTGCCATGCCGTGGGCTTTGGCCACCTGGCGCAGGGCCACCAGCAACGTGGCTGGGTCATCAAGCTCCATCACAGCTTCAATGTAGGCGGCAGCTTCGGCGGGCTCCACCAACATCGGTAGCAGCGCTTCCTCAAAACTCACGTCACGTGGTGCATTCATGGTTTGCCCCTTGCTTTCCAGTCGTTCAAACAATCATTCGCCAACTTCTTGGCGGCTCAGGTACACCCTGTACCCTGGCCCATGGTCGATACGCAATTCCTGGACCCCATCACGCACGGGTTTGCAGTCGCCAAAATTCCCGGTGCCCAGGCGTGTCAGCCGCGCCCGTATCTTGGCTCTGGCCTGCATGTCCGTCAGGCCATCGAGCCAAGCGGCCAATGGGCATTGGCCATGGGCATCTTTGTATATCCGAAGTTCCATCATGGTATCCTAAAACGTACCATATGCGCTACCTGAAGTTGACCGTTTTTCACGGACACTTTGTAGCTTCTCGACTTCATGTCGTGAAGGTGCCCCGTTTTTTGGCCTGGTTTCGAATCAGGCCCAGCCGGGGCGAAACCGTCAGGCGGCCATCAAGGGCGCACATTGCACCCGCATCGGCGCGGCCTTGAATCGCTGTGTGGCTTGCCACACGTCATAGGCGCTTTGCTCTGCCAACCACAGGCGCGCCTCGCCACCTCTGTCCACGCCTAGCCAGGCCTCAATCCGCAAGGCCATTTCCGGCGAAATGGCAGCGCGCCCATTCAGCACACGGGAAAGCGCCACGCGAGACACACCCAATTGCACAGCAGCATCGGTAACCGTCAGCCCCAGCGCGGGCAACACGTCGTCATGCAAGGTCAAGCCAGGGTGCGGGGGGTTGATCATACGTGCCATTTCATTTCTCCTAGTGGCAGTCCAGATAGTCCACCAGCACTGCGTCAGTGCCTTCAAAGGTGAACGTCATCCGCCAGTTGCCATTGACCCGAACCGAAAAATGTCCTTTCAGCTCGCGCCCTTTCAGCGGGTGCAGGCCCCATCCCGGCAAATTCATGCCTTGGGCGTTGGTGGTTTCGTTCAAGCGTCGCAACATCGCAGCCAGTCTCGGTGCATGGGCTGTTTGAATGCCCGCCATGTTTCCTTTTTCGAAAAAGGCTTTCAGGCCCTTGTGCCGGAACGTCTTTATCATGCAGTATTGTATCTCGTAACGTTACGGGATGCACACTTTACTCTGCAACCACCCACAAGCACAGGGTTTGATGCCTCCCTGGCCAGCAGCGCATCGCAAACGCGAATAGTTAACATGGGTATTAACTATTTGACGATTTTTGATTGATCTGAAAAAAATACTGGAACAATCGGCCTTTAAGTCACGTGAAATGGCGATTTATTGCTACGTTTTTGGTAGCAACTGATATGCCCGCTTTTCGCCGTATTTGCTGGTGCTCATGTCCGCCATTCTCCTGGTTGACGGACCTCCTGGAATTTACACTGCAACGGCTGGAGGGGGGGCAGGTCAGTCGTGCGCTTCGCCCAATCTGGGTCGATGTTTCCGTGGCTTTTATTGCATCCGGTCCCGCCGCACGAGTTGCGGAAACCACTTCCACCACAACGCCGCCACCGCCAGTGTGGCTACACCGCCCACCGCCACAGAGCCAACAGCGCCCCACCAGGCGGCGGTGACGCCGGACTCAAACTCGCCAAGCTGGTTGGAAGCGCCGATGAAGATGCTGTTGACAGCGCTGACGCGGCCACGCATGGCGTCGGGCGTTTCCAATTGCACCAAAGTCTGGCGCA
>JANOMD010000106.1:0-4789 GCA_031420135.1 Rhodoferax sp.
CGAGCTGCGCCTGAACTACACCACCCTGGGCGACCCGTCCGGCGAGCCAGTGCTGATATTGCACGGCACCACGGGCTCCGGCACGGGCATGCTCAACCCGGCCTTTGGCGGCGAGCTGTTCGGCCCAGGCCAGCCGCTGGATGCCGCCAAGTACTTCATCATCCTGCCCGACGCAATTGGCACCGGCAAGTCCAGCAAACCGTCTGACGGCCTGCGTGCGGCGTTCCCCAAATACAACTACGACGACATGGTGGACGCTCAGTACCGGCTGGTGAAAGAGCATCTCGGTGTGAAGCACCTACGGCTGATCATTGGCAACTCCATGGGCGGCATGCAAACCTGGATTTGGGGCGTGAAATACCCCGACTTCATGGACGCGCTGATCCCCATGGCCTCGCAGCCCACCGAGATGTCCAGCCGCAACTGGATGATGCGCCGCTTGATCATTGATTCGATCAAGAGCGACCCCGAATGGAACAACGGCAACTACACCAAGCAACCGCGCAGCGCCCTGTTTGCGTCCGTTTTTTACGGCGTCGCCACCAATGGCGGCAACCAGGCTTTGCTGAAAGCCGCCCCTACGGCCGCTAGCGCCAACAAGCTGCTCGATGCCCGCCTGAACGCCAACTACACCGGTGACACCAATGACCACCTTTACCAATGGGACAGCTCACGCGACTACAACCCCTCGCCCGGCTTGGAGAAAATCCAGGCCGCACTGCTCGCCATCAATTCGGCCGACGATGAACGCAACCCGCCCGAGACCGGGCTGATGGACCGTGAATTGAAACGCGTGAAAAACGGTCGCTACTTTTTGATTCCATCCAGTGAATCAACTGCCGGGCATGGCACGACGGCGCAGGCGAAGTTCTGGAAACCACAACTGGTGGAGTTGTTGCAAAGCGCTCCGCGCCGGTAGCTTTTCTAAGCCAGCGCCTGGCTCAACTCGGTGAAAGTGGTGGCGATCTCGGTGCCGTCCAGCGGCAGCCCGAGCTGGTGCTGAATCTGGGTTTTTGAAATCACCCCCCGAATGCGTGCAGGCGCCTTGGCGCTGGCCGCTTCAACCACCAGCAAGTGCAGGTGCCAATGGAAATAATTCACATCGATGCCCTCGGCCCGCCCGTCGACGCGGGATATTCTGAACTCAATCCATGAACCCATCAAACCTTCAAGTAGTCGATTCATTGGCCTTGCGCCGCGCCTTCCAAGCGCCGAACAGCACCAGCAGACCCGGCACAATAATCAACGCCCAGATGATTTTGTCCAGATGTGTTTTAACGAACGGAAGATTGCCAAAAAAGTAGCCGACTGTGACGATGCCGCCGACCCAAAGGGCTGCGCCAGCGACATTGAAGAAGGTGAACTTGGAGCGCGTCATCTGCGCCACGCCAGCGACAAATGGGGCAAACGTGCGCAGAAACGGCATGAAGCGGGCGGCAATAATCGTCACGCCACCATACTTTTCGTAAAACGCGTGTGCCTGGTTGAAGGCCCTTTTATTGAACCAGCGTGTGTTCTCCCACTGAAACACCTTGGGCCCAAAGTAGCGCCCGATGCTGTAGTTGCACTGGTCACCCAGCACCGCCGCGACAAACAACAAACCCACAGCCAGTGGATAGCTCATCAACCCTACGCCACACATGGCACCCACCACAAACAGCAGCGAATCGCCGGGCAAAAATGGCATGACCACCACGCCCGTTTCAACAAAGATGATCACGAACAGCAGTGCGTAAACCCAAGGGCCGTAGCTGGTGACAAACGACTCCAAGTGCTTGTCAACATGCAGGATGAAATCGAGGAGAAAGGCAAACAGTTCCATGGGCTGCGATTATCCCCATCTACCGATACCCTCAGCGCAAGCCCTCAAACAGCGCAGTACTTTTCCTGAATTTCGGCATCAGCCAGCAGGTCAGCACCAGTGCCGTGATGCACGATCCTGCCCTGCTCCAGGATGTAGGCGCGGTCTGAGATCTTCAGCGCGCGCTCCACGTTTTGCTCCACCAGCAGAATCGTCGTGCCTTGCTGTTTCATGCGGGCAAACAACTCAAACATCTCGTCGACCAGCAGCGGCATGATGCCCTCGGAAGGTTCATCCATCAGGATCATGCGGGGCCTGGCCATCATCGCCCGCGCAATCGCCAGCATTTGCTGCTCACCGCCCGAGAGCGACGTTCCATCCTGTTGCAAGCGCTCCTTGAGCCGGGGGAAAGTCTGTGCAATTTCATCGACCATCGCATTCATCTCACCGCGCTTGGGGCTGGCGAGCAGGCCGAGCTGAAGATTCTCAAGCACCGTCAAGCCAGCCACGATGCGCCGCTCCTCGGGCACATAGGCCAGGCCATGGTGGTAGCGCGTATGGGTTGGCTGGCCCAGCAGTTCCTGCCCGTCATAACTCACTTGGCCCGTGCATTTATTCAGCAAACCCATGATGGTGCGCAGCGTGCTGGTTTTGCCCGCACCGTTGCGCCCCATCAGCGTCACAATCTCGCCGCGATGGACTTCAAAACTCAAGCCCTGAATCACATGGCTATGGTCGTACCAGGCATTGAGTTGTTCAACTTTGAGCATGTGCGTTCTCAGCCTTGTCCTAAATAGACACGCCTGACTTCTGCATTGCTGCGGATGTCGTCGGGATTGCCATCGGCCAGCAGCTCGCCGTGGTGCAGCACCACCAGGCGTTTGCACAAGCCCATCACCATTTTCATTTTGTGCTCGACCAGGATGACGGTACGCTCACTCGCGAGTTGCAGGATCAACTCCATCATCACGGTGGTTTCCTGTGGCGACATACCTGCCGTGGGCTCGTCCATCAACAGCAACTTGGGCCCGCAGGCGAGCGCCATGGCCACCTCAAGTGATCTTTGCTGCCCGTGCGCCAAGTCGCCCGCCATCTTGTCGCGACTCGCAGTTAAACCGACGCGCATCAGCAGCTCATCGGCACGCTGTATCAGGGCCAGATAGTTTTGGCGGGCGCGCAGAATCTGAAATTTGGACACCTGCATTTGCAGCGCAACCCGCACGTTCTCATGCGCGCTCAATTGCTTGAACACATTGGTGATCTGAAAACTCTTGGCAATGCCGATGCGTGCGTAGTCGTGGGCTGCCAGGGAAGTGATATCGCGCCCTTCAAACAGCACCTGCCCGCTGCTGGCCTGGATGCCACCGCTGATGACGTTGAAGAAAGTGCTTTTACCGGCACCATTGGGGCCGATGATGGCCGTCAACTCGCCCGCGCGAAAGGTCACATTGATATTTTGCAGCGCCTTGAATTTGCCAAACTGCCGCGACACGGCCCGGGCCTCCAGGATGGGCGTGCTGCTCATGGGTGACCCACTTGGCGTGCTCTCCAGCGGTCAAACTGATGAAGCAGCGTGCCCCAGATTCCCTTGGGGAAAAACAGCACAAACACCATAAAAATAATACCCACGGCACCCATCCAGTACCGCGTGAGGTTGGTCACCACATCTTCCAGATAGAGAAATACCGCTGCGCCGACAAAGGGGCCGAAAAACGTACCCATACCGCCCAGCAGACACATCATGATGGCCTGGCCTGACTGCAAATAGTGAAGTGAATCAATCGGCACAATCGACAAGTGCAATGCCCGTAACCCGCCCGCGAGGCCGCAAATACCTGCCGACAGCACAAACACCAGCAGCTTGGCGCGGGCGACGTTGTACCCGCAGGCTACGGCGCGTTTTTCGTTTTCACGGATCGCCTCGATCACCGCACCAAACGGAGAATTGAGAATGCGGGACACAAACCACAGCGCCAGCGCCACAAACGCCAAAATCACATAGTACTTATTGAGTGGATTCAAAAAATCAATGCTGATGCCAGGCAGGTTGATGTTCTCCACTTTTACGCCGCGCAAGCCGTTTTCGCCACCCGTCCAGTTTTCTGCTTTGTAAAAAATGTAGTAAACGATTTGCGCAAGTGCCAAAGTGACCATGGAGAAATAGATTCCGCGGGTGCGAATCGCAAGATAGCCAATGACCAACCCTGCAAAGCAGGATGCTGCGATGCCCACAATGATGGCCGCCCACCATGGCCAGGCTGCGTGTACCACAGCGATGCCCGTTAAATAACCACCCACGCCCAGAAACGCCGCGTGCCCAAATGACAGCATGCCCGTGTAGCCAAACAGCAAGTTAAAGCCCACCGCATACAGGCCAAAAATCAGGATGTTGACGGAGAGCGCGTCATAAGGCATCAAAAACGGGAAGATCAGCAAAAAGGCAATCGCGGTGGCCACGCGGTGCCGTCGTGCGAAGTCGATCATTAAGACAAGGAAATTCATCATCAGATTCGGTCAGTCCATCAGGCCGGCTTTGCCGAAGAAGCCTTGCGGGCGAATCAGCAAAACCACCGCCATCAGCACAAAGATGGACAACTCGGCGTAGGCCGGTGCGAACAGCGATGTCATGGCAAAAACGACTCCCACCAGCAGACCGGCGACCACTGCACCGGGTAGCGAGCCCATACCGCCCACCACCGTCACTACAAATGATTCGGCCAAAATCGGGATGCCCATCTCGGGGTTAACTGCCCGCGTCGGTGCCGCCAACAAGCCTGACAAACCCGCAATCGCCGTGCCAATACCAAACACCAGCCACCACACTTTGGCAATGTCGATACCCAGCACCTTGACGATCTCCGCATCACGCGAACCGGCACGGATGATCAAGCCATAGCGCGTCTTCTCGATGAACAGCCACAGCGCCAGTACGATCACAGCCGTCGCAAAAATCAGAAACAGGCGGTACAGCGGAAAGTGCCCGAACCC
>JANOMD010000107.1:0-2794 GCA_031420135.1 Rhodoferax sp.
CATGCCCGACATTCCAGGCGTGGTGGCAGACGGGGCAACCGAACTGCAAGCCATTGCGGATGGCAGGCAGGCCTTTATTGCCACGGTGAGCGCCATGGCGGACATGGGGCAAGAAATTCCTGCCCCAGCGTTTAACGCAGACGACTTCACACCGGCATCTGCATCGGGCAAAGTCCTGGCACGGCTGCCCCGCTCCATGCATTTGCAGCTAAGCGTTAGAGCAAAAACTGAAGGTGTTTCGCTTAATTCTTTGGTGCTCGCATTGATTGCTGAGGGTTTGGGCCGACGCAGCGCAGTGCGTGCCTGATGCGACGCAGCGTACCCAGGAGGCGCTTGACCGAGCTTCAAGTAACGCCAATCGATTGGGAGGTCAAATCATTCCCGATGCCAAAATACAAATCGCTTGCATGACTCTACGCGCCCTCGACGACGCACTGCGTCAACCCATTCAGAATCTGCAGCCCGTTGTCAGAGGCAAGACCATCGCAAACGCAGATCGCAGGCTGGGCGATCTAGTTAAAGACCTGTCAGCAGTCTATAAAGTCGGCGCCTGTGGTAGCTAGCGAACTGTGTGTCCTAGCGGCCATCAATGCACGCCCACCAGAAACGCAGCGGGCGGCAGAATTGGGATGCCGCGCCACGGATGCAGCAGCGCCAAATCTGCATCGCTTGAAAGAATCATCTCCGCGTTGGCAGTTTCAGCCAGTTCCAGAAACTGGTTGTCTTTAGGGTCTCGGCAATCCGTGACTGAAATGGTCACTTCGAACCGCATGCCGCGCTTCTCGAACATATCGACGAACTGAGCCCGGCTCGCCCGTGGACGATACGATTCAAATTTCGCGGCCAACAGCACACGTTTCAGCTCGGCCAAGGTGGAATGTGATGCGCATACGTCAAATAGCAGCCAGGCTTTCTCAAGCGCCAATGCGGGTATCGACTGAGGTCGGATGGCTGCGCTGATCAATATGCCTGTGTCGATGACGATGCGCCGCTCAAAACTCATGGGTTATTCCATTCACCGCACTCACCGCAGCTCTTTGACGAGACGGGTAACGTCATATTCGGTGAGTGCACCAGCAGCCTGCGTCATCGCAACGGGCAACACCTCAGCGCGGTATTGCGCATACCAGCGCGCCGCTTCTTGCCTGCGTTGCGTCACATCAGTCAGCGCCTGCATGTCTTGCACGGACACCACGTAGGCGACCGTACGCCCGCGACGCGTGACAGCGATCGGCTCGCGCTGAGAGCGATCCACCAACTCGCCGAAGCGACTTTGTGCTTCAACCGATGTGACAGTAATCATGTTAAACCTCTGAAATGGCTATTTCACGGTTTTCATTTTACTTTGAATAAGCTCGGAGCGTACAAGGGCTCATGCCTCATAACTGGCGCTTCATGCTTCGGGCAACATAGTCACGCTTTGCCTTTTGCCAAATTTCCCCCAGAGCGCATGACCGGGCAAACGCAAAGCGGTTCCGCTAAACCCCCAACACCACCAACTGATCCGCCCGCGCCGTGGGCACGCAGGCGGGCGCAATGCCTTGGTCCAAGGTCACAAAACGCGCTTCGTGCGCCACGGCGAGGGCGAGCAGGTACACATCCGTGAGTTGCGCAGGGCGCACGGTGTAAGACCAGTCGATGGCTGTTGTGGTGACGGTGTTCACGTCGTCTGCCCAAAAGTCGTGCAGCGGGGTTTGCAGGGCTTGGCGCAGGCCCGCAACGACGTGCTGCATCGGCAGGCGGTTGGGGTAGCTGGGTTGCGACAGGATGCGGATGCAGCCGTTCAGGGTGATTGGGCAACTGGCCCAGCCCGCGCCGCCATGGGTTTGCAGCCACTGGGCCGACAGCGCATGGTGGATGTGGCTGGCGTCCAGCAGCGCGATCAAAATGCTGGTGTCAAGAAGGCAGCGCATGGCAGCCCATCCAATACCGGTCAATCGCCAAGCTCGTCGCGGATCGCGCGAACCATGTCATTGGTGACGATACGGCCACCGCTGGTTAAAGGTGAAAAGCCATAGACCGCCGTTGCCATGGGCATTGTGTGTGCCGCCGCAGGTGAATTGGAATGCGCCAAACCAAGCGCGATGGCACGGCGCATCACGTCCGAGATCACCCGCCCTGCCGTGGAATGGCTTGACTGGGCCAAGGCCTTGGCGGCGGCGAGCACGTCGGAATCAATGTCGAGAGTGGTGCGCATGTGGCGATGGTATCTGATTCGGTTGCATCAGATGAGTTTCACATGATTTCTATCGACAGTGGAGATGGTGCAGTTTGGTATTTGCAATTTAGAAATTCAGTCAAATCGTTTTTCGCTTCAGCGCAGCAGCCGGAAATAGGTTCTGAGGTCATCCACAAAGGCCACCGGCTGCTCAAACGCTGCGAAATGTCCGCCTTTGGGCATGCTGGCGAAATGGCGAATGTCAGGGAAGTCGGCTTGCAGCCATTTTTGAATCGGGATGACGATTTCTTTGGGGTAGGCGGCCACACCCACGGGCACGCGCACCGGGCCGTTCTTGCTGCGGTCCCGACCAAAACTCTCCCAATAGAGCCGGGCTGAGGAAGTCGCGCTGTTGGTGGTCCAGTAAAACATCACGTTGTCGAGCAGCTCGTCGCGCGTCAATATGTTTTCGGGGTGGCCCTCGCAGTCGGTCCAGGCCCAGAATTTTTCGAGACGCCATGCGGCCTGGCCGGCTGGCGCATCGGCCAGGCCAAACCCCAGCGTTTGGGGCCGCGTGGCCTGTTGTGTGGAGTAACCGCTATCCCAATCCTGGGAATGCTTGGCGCCCGCCAGTGC
>JANOMD010000108.1:0-2232 GCA_031420135.1 Rhodoferax sp.
GGCACTCACCAAGTCCGCACCGGATGGGTACACACTGATGATTGCGGCGAACACATTGGTGATCCTGCCAAGCCAGTTGCTCAAACCCCCGTTTGATCCGGTCAAAGACTTCGCCCATCGTCAAGGTGGCGGCCATTCCGCTGGTGCTGGCCGCCACGCCCAGCTTGAACATCAAGTCCGTCAAAGAGCTGATTGCCTACGCCAAGGCCAACCCTGGCAAACTCAGCTACGGCACCTCCGGCCCGGGGCCCAGCCAGAACGAGATGGAGCTGTTCAAACAAGCGGTGGGCATCGACATGCAGGAGATTCCCTACAAGAGCACGGCGCAGGCCATGACCGACCTCATCGGCGGCCAGTTGCCGCTGTTTGCCGCCGTCGGCCCGCTGGTGCTGCAACACCTGCAATCCGGTCGCGCCAGGGGCCTGGCCGTGTTTGACAATCGCCGCTCGGCGCAGATGGCCGACATTCCGGCCATGCCGGAAGAAGTCAGCACCCCCGGTTATGTGGCAACCCCCGTCTGGTACGGCTTCGTTGCACCCGCCAGCACACCCCCCGAGGTTGTCGCCGTGCTCAGCCGCCTCATTCAGAACGCCATGAGCGCCCCCGAAGTCACCGCCAAACTGGTGACCCTGGGCGCACAGATCACCGCCGCCAATAGCGAGCAGTTCGCCATCGAAATCAAGAACGAGTACGAAAAGTCTTCCAATTTGGCCAAGAAACTAGGCACTCAGAAGTAAAGTTGCTGAGCGCCCAAGTTTCAATTGTTGCGCCAACCCCGCACCATCACCCACTGGCAGCTCGCGCTCAGAACCACCAGCGCGGCGTAGGTCGCCATCTTGCCGTCACGCCCAAAAAACCAAAGGCCGGCCAGCAAGACGCTTAAGCAGACTGCAAAGTTGAGCGCCAGTTGAGGCCAAAACCTCAACAGCGGCAGCCGCCTTTGGTACGCCAATCGCGACAGCGCCACCGTACCAACCGAGACAAACGCCGCCGGGGCGATGAAGTTGAGCAGATGGAGCAATAGGTCGGTGAGTGGCATGCAGCGGTTCGCAAGAGGTAGGGTATGAAGCCGCAGGCGTGCTGGCTGCCCCAACGCATTTTATAATCCGGTTATGGCAGTTTGGGCTCTGGGCATCAATCACACCACCGCGCCGCTCGATCTGCGCGGTCGGTTCGCGTTCGCCATCGACCAGATTGCACCCACACTGGCCAGCTTGCGCAACGCACTTTCCAGCCCGGAAGCGGCGATCATCTCCACCTGCAACCGCACCGAAATCTACTGCGCGGCCGATCACCCGTCAGTCACCCAGGCGATGGACCATACGCTGGACTGGCTGGCGCAATCGGGCGGTGTGGCACCGGCGCTGCTGCGCTCACATGCTTACACCTTGCAGGAAGGCGGCGTCGCGCGGCATGCGTTTCGGGTCGCCAGCGGGCTTGATTCCATGGTGCTGGGCGAGCCGCAAATTCTGGGCCAGATGAAAGACGCAGTGCGCGTGGCAGACCAGGCGGGCGCCTTGGGCAGCACGTTGAACCAGCTGTTCCAGCGCTCGTTTTCGGTCGCCAAAGAGGTGCGTTCTTCCACCGAGATTGGCGCGCACTCGATCAGCATGGCCGCCGCCAGCGTGCGCTTGGCGGGTCAATTGTTTGAAGATCTGGGTCAGATCAAGGTGCTGTTTGTGGGCGCGGGCGAAATGATCGAGCTTTGCGCCACGCACTTTGCCGCTAAAAGCCCCAAATCCATCGCCATTGCCAACCGAACCCTGGAGCGCGGCGAAAAACTGGCGCTGCGTTACGGCGCCGAGGTGATGCGCCTGGCGGATTTGCCTGATCGCCTGCACGAGTTTGATGCCGTCATCAGTTGCACTGCCAGCACCTTGCCGATTGTGGGCCTGGGTGCCGTTGAACGCGCGATTAAAAAGCGCAAGCACCGCCCGATGTTCATAGGACGAACGAGTTCGGGCGCGGGCGCAGCAATTGATCGAGCAAGACTGGGCGAGGACGGCTGAGGCAGAGAAGAGTGAGGAACGAGGCGAGAGGTAGCGGGATCAAGCGATAATTGTGAAACACGATTGTTCCATTGAATCAATGAATAACGGAATCAATCGAGGACACCATTCCGGGTTTCACAAGCGACACATGACGAACTGTGGGAGAGCGTAGAACTGATTGATTGCGAATAGCACATAAAGGTCGGAGAAAGGGGGCCAACAGCACACACAAGAGAATTCG
>JANOMD010000109.1:0-31488 GCA_031420135.1 Rhodoferax sp.
AGGGTAACCACTCATCAGACGGACTTATCGATTATGGGATAGTGGGGCTGTCCGACAAACTCCGCGCCCCCGCCGCTACAGGCGCAGCAGATCGACTGATGGCCACCGAGCAAGTAGTCATTCATGTCAAACTTACACCCGATCATTCAGCCGATCCTTTACCCTATGGCGGTGCTGAGCCGCCCTTTCAATGCAACCTCAACCCAAGGAGTCCTTTCATGACCATTCGATTTCCCAACACGCCTGAGCCGGCCAAGCGCTGGCGCAAAGCCTGCGTCGCTGCGGCTGTCTCGCTCGCGGCACTGCCCGCACTGGCGCAGGAGACGTTCAAAGTCGGCATTGTCAGCTTTCTCTCGGGGCAGGCCGCAGAGAGCTTTGGCGTACCGGCCATCAACGGTGCCAAGGTGCTGGTGGATGCGTTTAACAAAGGCGCAGCGCCTGCGCCTTACAACAAGATCGGTTTTGGCGGCATGAAAATCGAGCCGGTGTATGTTGACGAAAACGGTGGAGCCACCAAGCAGGTGCAAGAACTGCGCAGCCTGTATGACAGGGAGAACGTCGACGCGGTGGTGGGCTACGTCAGCTCGGGCGACTGCCTTGCCGTGGCACCCGTGGCCGAGGAGATGAAGAAGTTCCTGATCCTGTACGACTGCGGCACGCCGCGCATTTTTGAAGACGGCAAGTACAACTATGTGTTTCGCACCGCTGCCCATGGTGCCATGGACAACGTCTCATTGGTGCGCTATTTGAAAGCCAAAAACATCAAGGTTGATCGCTTCAACATGATCAACCAGGATTACGCCTGGGGCCAGGACAGCAAGAAAGATTTCACGTTGACCATGGACCAGCTCTTCAAGGGTGCCAAAGTCGAGGCGGACTTGTTGCCAAAATTTGGTGCCGGTCAGTACGGTACTGAAATTTCGGTTCTGTTGACCAAGCCTGCTGACGTTATGCACTCCAGCCTGTGGGGCGGTGATCTGCAGGCCTTCATTTTGCAGGGCAATGCGCGCGGCCTGTTCCAAAAGCAGCAGGCGGTGTTTTCTGCCGCGGACCACGTGCTGCCTGGCCTGGGCGAAAAAATGCCCAATGGCGTGATTTTGGGTGCGCGGGGTGCCTACGGTTTGATGTCGCCCAAATCGGCCTTGAACGACTGGTGGTTTGACCTGTACCAAAAGGCCAACAACGTTTACCCGGTGCAAGCCCCGTACCGCATGGCGCAGGCGCTGTTGGGTTTGAAGTTGGCTGCGGAAAAAGCCATGGCTGCTAACGGCGGGAAAAAGCCCACGCCCGAGCAATTGGCTGCGGCTCTCAAAGGCAGCAGCTGGCAATCGCCGGCGGGCACCATCACGATGGCGTTGGGCGATGGCCAGCAGGCGATTCAAGAAACCGCAATTGGCCGCACCCGCTGGGATGCTGGCAAGAAAATGGTGATGATTGACGACATCATGCGTTTCCCGGCAGAGTGCGTGAACCCACCTGCCAACATGAAAAGCGAAGACTGGATCAAGGCCGGCTTCCCCGGCGCGAAGTGCTAGCAGTCTGATCAGCGTCATTGAAGTCGAGGCCCCACCCACATGAATCTCCTTGCGACCATCTTGATAGACGGCATCACCTATGCCTCCTGGCTGTTTATCGTGGCATTGGGCCTGACCTTGGTGTTCGGAGTTTTGAAGATTCTGAACATTGCGCACGGCAGCTTCTACGCGGTGGGTGCCTACGCCGGAGCCAGCCTGGTGACCTGGTTGCTGGCGATGAAGGTGTCACCGGCCCTCACCATCGTCGCGCTGGTCATGGCGGCCGTGGGCGTGGCCGCGCTGCTGGCGCCGCTGGTGGAGCGCGGCTTGCTGCGCATGTTTTATGGCCGAGACGAAGTGCTGTTGGTATTGGTGACCTATGCGCTTTTTTTGATGCTGGAAGACGTGACCAAGCTGGTCTGGGGCGTGAATCCGTATTACGTGTCGGACACTTACCAGGCCTTTGGCAATTTGCAGTTGGGCGGTTTGAGTTACGTCGGTTATGACCTGATGCTGGTCGGCATGGCCGTGGTCTGTGGCGTGGTGACCTGGTGGGCGTTGAACCGCACGCGTCTGGGCAAAATCGTCACCTCCGTCATCCACAGCCCGGAAGTCGCCGCCAGCATGGGCGTGAACGTGTCGCGCATCTACACCGGCGCTTTCATGGTCGGCGTGTTTTTTGCGGCCTTGGGTGGCGCTCTGACTGCGCCGATGATCTCGGTGCAACCGGGTTTGAGTGTGGGTGTGATCATCGTCAGTTTCGCGGTGGTCATCATTGGCGGTCTGGGCAGCATTGAAGGCGCAGCGATTGGCGCGTTGGTCGTGGGGCTGGCCCGCGCCGCGTCGGTGCACATCTGGCCGCCGGCAGAGCTGTTCAGCATTTACGTAGTGATGGCGGCGATATTGGTATTCAAGCCCGAGGGGCTGTTCCAGCGCGTTCAGGCGCGAAAGATTTAGGGGTCGACATGCAAGCGCCAACTATCTCGCCGTCCCCGTCCACGCTGCCCTCCACCGCGGCAATGCCACAGTCCCCGGTATCGAATTACTCGCGATCCCGATTGGTCTTCACCACAATTGCGGCGCTGGCCGGGCTGTTGCTGGCCGGTTTTATCGCCCCCAAATGGCTTGTGTCCCTGGGCACCATCGCACTGGCCAACGGCCTGGTGTCACTGGGCATTTTGATCATGATGCGCAGCGGTGTAGTGCCATTTGGCCAAGGTCTGGTGTTTGCGGCGGGTGGCTACGCGGCGGCCCTGGCCTTCAACAAAATGGGCATCACCGACATTCTGGCTTTGAGCGTGCTGGGTGGTGTCTGCGCATTGTTGGTGGCCGCGCCATTCGCCCCCCTGCTGGCGCGCTACCGGGGCATCTTTTTTGCGATGCTGACCCTGGCTTTGTCGATGGTTTTGTATGGTGTGCTGGTCAAGACCAACGCGCTGGGCGGCTCGGACGGTTTCAACGTCACGCAACCCACCTTGTTCGGCATGAAGGCGCCACAAGGACAAAGCCAATTGCTGCTGTGGTGCGTCACAGCCACCATCGCCTGCGGGCTGGCAGCGCTGGTACGGGTGTATTGCGACTCACACCGGGGCCTGCTCTCCATGGCGGTGCGCGAAAACGAGCTTCGGGTCGAATACCTGGGGCAGTCGGTCGTCAACATCGTCGCGTGGAACTATGTGATCGCCGCAGTTCTGGGCGGCGTGGGCGGCGCGCTCAGCGTGATGGCGCTGGGCCATATTGACCCCAATTTCAGCTACTGGACAACTTCCGGTGAGTTTGTTTTTGTGGCGATTTTGGCTGGCCACCAAAGCGTGGTGGCGATACTGGCGGGCTCATTCTTGCTGGAGCTGGTGCGCTCGTTCTCAAGCGCCTATTTTCCCCACACCTGGCAGTTCGCACTGGGGCTGTTTTTGCTGCTGGTGATCCGGTTTTTGCCGGAGGGGCTGGGGTCGTTGGCTGATTATTTCAAGCCAAAGCGCACGTCCAAGCCACAGTCCGAAGCACCATTCAAAGTCAAGGCCTGAGATGGTGATGAATTCCCAAGCTTCCCAATCCGCCAAACCCGTTCAGCCTGTGTTGTCAGCGCGCGGCCTCCAGCGCAGCTTTGGTGCCGTGGTTGCCGCTGCCGATGTCAATATCGATGTGGCCGCTGGCGAGCGCCTGTGCCTGATCGGCAGCAATGGTGCGGGCAAGACCACCTTTGTCAACATGATCACCGGCTATTTGAAACCCAGCGCGGGGCATATTTTTCTGGCTGGGGAAGACATCACCCAACGCTCGCCGCGCGAGATCACGCGCAAAGGTGTCGCGCGATCCTTCCAGATCCCCCAGCTTTGCCTGCCCATGACGGTGCTTGACAACGTGTTGACAGCGCTGCATTGTGGCACTGGCAGCATGCTGTTTTTCAAAAATGCGAGAGATGCCGATTCGGTGACTCAAGCCATGGAATTGCTGGCACGCTTTGGTCTGGCGCATCAGGCCTCCCGCCCGGTGCTGGAGCTGCCCGGCGGAGTGCGCAAACTGCTCGACATTGCCATGGCCTTGACCGGCCAGCCGCGCGTATTGCTGCTGGACGAGCCGACCAGCGGCGTCAGCGCCGACGAAAAATTCAGCACCATGGACACCGTCATGCTGGCGATTGAACGCAGCGCCGGCCAAGCGCCGGTGACGGTGCTGTTTGTCGAGCATGACATGGACATCGTGCGCCGCTACGCCAGCCGGGTTGCCGCCTTCTACAGCGGGCGGGTGATCGCCGATGGTTTGGCGAAGGATGTTCTGAACGATTCCGATGTGCAGCGTTACGTCACCGGCTTCTCGCCGCAAGCGGCCAATCCAGAGCATTCGCGCAGCACGCCCAACCCGACCGGAGTACCCGCATGATCGCGCTCGAATCCGCCCAGGTGTCGATTCAAAACGTCGAAGTCCTTCGCAATTTCTCCATCCGCATCGAGGCCGGTGCCATGGTCGGCCTGATTGGCCGCAACGGTGCCGGCAAAACCACCGTCATGCGCGCCATCATGGGCCATTTGCCGTTGCTGGGTGGAACCCTCAAGCTGGATGACACTGACCTTGGCAACGCGCCCTCACACACCCGCGCTGCGTTGGGCATCGGCTACATGCCGGAAGACCGCGGCCTGGTGCCCGAGTTGACGGTCGAGGAGAACATTTGCCTGCCGCTGTGGGTTTCCAAATCCCTGGACCAGCGCAAGCGGCTCGATTTTGTGTATAGCGTGCTGCCCGAGCTGCTTGAAATGCGTGAGCGTCGCGCCATGCTGCTCTCAGGCGGCCAGCAAAAAATGGTGGCGTTGGCGCGTGCCCTGTCGGTCGGCACCAAACTGCTGCTGCTGGACGAGCCCTTTGAAGGCGTCGCCCCAGCCTTGTCGCAGCGTCTCTCAGAGGTGGTGGGCAAGCTGCGTGGCGGCGGTATGTCGGTGCTGATCAGCCAGTCAGACCTGAACCACTCGCGCGACCTGCTCGACGCAGAAATCGTGATCGAGCGCGGTGCCAATATGCCAGTTTGAACTGGTATTTCTGAATGCTACGTAAATAGTAGCAAAGTTTCTATATAATACGAGAGCTAGGTGCTTATTTTATAGGTAATTTGGTCGATTTCTACTTTTTTTCGGCTTTTGCAAAAAATCTAATATCACGGGTGATATTAATTCTTCAACCAACCCCATTGAGTATTTGGCGGCAAGTGGGCTCGAAAACCCGATGTTCCCATGCCGTGCATAATCTTAGGCCCCCAAAACTCGGCCCCATGCACCTTCGCAGGCACGCTTCACTGACCCCTTTCAATCGACGCTTTTGATGACCGCTCACAATGATCGATGCCGATGAATGATCACTACGCAGCCCTTGGCGTCAGCCCCGGCGCCACGCTGGCAGACATCAAAAAAGCGTTTCGCCAGCAGGCATCGTTGCATCACCCCGACAAAAACACGTCGGCCAGTGCACCGGCGCGGTTTCGGGCGGTGCAGGCGGCGTATGAGGTGCTGTCAGACGACGCTCGGCGCCAGGCCTATGACGACAACCGGCGGCGAAACTTGCTGGACAGCCCGATTGAGACGGCTCGCGAGATCTGGCAGGCCTACTTTGAGCGCCTGATTTAAATTTTTTTGAGAATGTAATTGTTGACATGCCAATTTCCCCGTTTTTCCATAACTTGCGCGTGGCCTACCAGGCCGAAATCAATGACTTGACGTTTGACTCGGAAGGGCAGGATGTGCTTGTCAAGCGCTTGAAGGAGCGGCGCAAGGAGCTCGGTTTCCTGTTGCAGATGATGGAACTCAGCCCCGAAATGGTGGCGGTCATTTTTCACCAGGGTTTCGAGTTCAAAAAGCCCGCCGTGATGGACCAGTTGCTGTCGCAAGAGTCCGCCTGCCTGCCTGCGTGGGGCAGTCTGGCCGATGCCATTGTGCTGCCGGACTGGGCACAGGAGCTGAGCCGCACCGTGCTCAAGGAGCCCAGGGGCGACTGGTTTTTAACCGTCGCGGCAGGCCTTGAATACATGTACAGCCAGCCGGGGCTGGACACTGCCGAACACGACGGCGCCGAAGAGGGTGAAGAATCCGATGAGACGGCGGGCGAAGGCACCAGCCAGGGCGACGACGACATGGGTGACGGCCGGGTCAGCCGCTCAGACAGTGGCTCAGACGGCGACGATGACCGCAGCCACAAGGCGCGCGAGGCCGCCGCTGCCGACTGGATGGCCGAGCAGGGTTTTGACCGCAAGGAATGATGCGCAGCACTGGCCACCACTGGCCACTCCCTGCCACTTCCCGCCACTGCTCGCCACTGATCGTTGATATCCGCCACTCAAAGGAAGCCATGACAAACCAACTCGCGCTGATCGCAAAAACCCAAAGCCTGATTGCCGCAGGCGACATCGTCGGGGCAGAGTCCGCATTGGTCGAACTGGCCGATGCCGAGGGCGACCGCGCCTTGATGGTGGTGCTCGAGCAGTTGCCACCCAAGGACATTCTGGCGGTGATGCGCGAGTATGACAATTCGAAGGAATCGGTGATCAACCTGCTGGTCTCGCCGCAGCAGTTCGCGCGCGCTGTGGTGATTGAAAAGCAGTACAAGGACCTGACCCGAACGCACCTGCGCGGCATGGTGAATTCGATTATTTTCCGGGACGGTGCCGACCCCAAAGAGTTTCTGGAGGCCATCGGCGACCTCGAGGGCGGCAGCGAAGCGCTGGCGGATTATTTCTCTGAAAAGTGGAGCCGCATTGAAGCCTTTGCGCGCACCGGAACCTTTGACACCGCTGAGGACGACGGTGAAATGCTGCCTGAGACGGCACTGCTTTCAAGCGCCTATGTGAAACCGCGCATCGAACAGGACGAATGTGCCGACCAGGACTGGATGCAACTGGCCTGGATTTTGCGCTATGAATGCCCGGACCTGTTCATTGAAACCGTGATGGTGATGCGCGCCAAGGCGCGAGCGCATGACTTGGGCCTGGGCGACGAAAGTGACGAGGGCGACGCACATTCGCCCCGGAGTGCCGACGGCGAAGTGGATGACGGCAAGTTTGAAACCAGTGATACCGACCGAGGCAAGGCGACTCCCGCCGTGCTGGAGTCGGACGACGAGTCGGCGATTTAGATGGCCGTCGTGCCGGTCTTACCGCCCGAGGCGGCGGTTTCACTTTTTGATGCGCGGCCGTTCTTTGAAAAGGCGCTCGCATTGGGCGTGCAGAGCGGCATTCTCCACGCAGCCCGGCTGGCACAGATTGGGCAGGACGCACCCAAAGGCATGGAGCAGATCGCCCGCTACTTTGGCAGCGAATTCCTTCGCCCCGAACTGGAAATGGCCCGGCAACGGCTGGTCAACCTCGTGAGCCTCTACCTTGAAAGCAGCAGCGCAGGTGACCTGATGACCGCCGCGCAGTCGTTGCGTGACGATTCATTTTTGTCGCGCTCCAAGGGTGGCTCGGACATGCTCAAAGCGCTGATCGGCATGCCGTCCAGCAGCCACTTTGGCATGAATGAGAACACCGGCTTTACCGACGATCAAATCCCGCTTTTGGCGAAATGGACGCTCAGGAGTCTGGCCGATTACCAGGCCGAGCTGGCGCTGCGCAGCCAGGCCGGTCTGGTGCTGGATGCGGCGCTCTGGCTGGCCGATGAGCTGGGTGTGGACGAGGCCCAACTGCAAGCGGCGGGTTGTGACGGCGAGGCCGTGATCCGCACCGCGCTGCTGGCGCTGAATGCCAAGGTGACCAAAATGCCGGACTGGGTCGCGTTTGAAAAGCTGATTGCCCAGTTGCGCAAAAAGCCGTCTGCCATTGCGATGCCCCGCAGCATGCCGCCACAAATCAAGGGCGTGGTTGAGGCTGTGCGGCAAACCGTCATCGCCGACATGCTGCGCATGACCGACCCAAAACTGCCGATTCGCAAGCTGTTTCACCAGACGCCAGCCTTCATCGGCCGTTATTTCTGGATTGAAGATGCGCTGGCAGACGTTGACCATTACGACCGCAGCGTGTCTGAGGCCTGGAACAAGGCCACCGGCGGCCATGACGACGAGGGCTCGCTGCTGACGCTGTTTTTGACCCTTGCCGCGTCAAGCCCGCGCAAAACTTTGTTGACTGAAAAAGCCGCTGCCAGCTTGATTCGAAAAATCAGGAAAACCGGTCTCAAACCGGAACTGTCGAGCGAATTCATTCGTGACCACGCGCCCGAACAGCACCAGGACGATTACCAACAGCTGTGGCAGGGCTTCATCGAAGACAGCCTGGCAACGCTCAAAAGCGACTTTGATTACGAGCTGGCCGACGCCATGTCGCTGTTGCGCCGTGAATGCAATTTGGAGTAGCGCAGGCGATGCAACAAGCACGCTGTGCTACATTCGACGCCATGCGTTTTTCGATTTTTTACTTTAGCCACTTTTGGTTCTCGCGCGTCAGGCGGTCGAGAGATTTGAGTGTGGCCCAGTAAAGGCTCCCGAAGCTCCCCATAACCGCCGAAGTCCTCGGCGGTTTTTTTTTGCCAGTTGAGCACTTCCGGTTTTCAGTTTTCCGTTTGATTTTGATGTCTATCGTTCATTTTGTTGATTTTGTTCATTCGTTTCAAGGAGCCTCCCCATGACCGCAGTTGCACCCGCCCCAATGTCCGCCCCGCCACCCAACGATGCCTGGCAGGGTTACCAGCATGACCGACGCCGCCCGGCCGGCAGCAGTGACCGCACCAGCCGCACCGATGACGAACGCATCAAGGACATCACCGTGTTGCCTCCACCCGAGCATCTGATCCGCTTTTTCCCGATCCAGGGCTCCGCCGTCGAGAGTCTGATCACCCAGACGCGGCACAACATCCAGGACATCCTCACCGGCAGCGATGACCGGCTGCTGGTCGTGATGGGGCCGTGTTCCATCCACGACCCCAGCGCCGCTCTGGACTATGCGCGCCAGCTCAAAACCCAGCGCGACAAATACGCCGGCACGCTGGAAATCGTGATGCGCGTGTATTTCGAGAAGCCGCGCACCACGGTCGGCTGGAAGGGCTTGATCAACGACCCGTATCTGGACGAGAGCTTTCGCATCGACGAAGGCCTGCGCATCGCGCGTCAGTTGCTGATTGAAATCAACCGCCTGGGCCTGCCCGCTGGCAGCGAGTTTCTGGACGTGATCTCGCCGCAGTACCTGGGCGACCTGATCGCCTGGGGCGCGATTGGTGCGCGCACCACCGAGAGCCAGGTGCACCGCGAACTGGCCTCGGGCCTTTCGGCGCCGATCGGCTTCAAAAATGGCACCGACGGCAACATCAAAATCGCCACCGACGCGATTCAGGCGGCCGCCGGTGGGCATCACTTTTTATCGGTCCATAAAAACGGCCAGGTGGCGATTGTGCAAACCAATGGCAACCAGGATTGCCACGTGATTCTGCGCGGCGGCAAAACCCCCAATTACGACGCGGCCAGTGTCGCGGCCGCCTGCGCCGACCTTGCCAAAGCCGGCTTGCCGCCCACCTTGATGGTGGACTGCAGCCACGCCAACAGCAGCAAGCAGCATGAGAAGCAGGTGGACGTGGCGCGTGACATCGCGACCCAGGTGCAAGGCGGCTCAAAGAGCGTGTTTGGTGTGATGGTCGAGAGCCATTTGAACGCCGGCGCGCAAAAGTTCTCGCCGGGGCAGGACGACGCCGCCAAGCTGGCCTACGGCCAAAGCATCACCGACGCCTGCCTGGGCTGGGCCGATTCCCTCACGGTGCTGGAGACGCTGTCGGCGGCGGTAACAGCGCGGCGCGCCCGTTAACCCCAGCTAGCGCGGCGACACTGATGCAAAGCGCCCGTTCGCCGCAGTTTCTGCGTGGGCGTTGGCCGCACTGCGGGCACTGAAAAAGGCAATTTATATACCCATTTTGGGTATATTGGAGGCAAAAAAGCACGGTTTTATTCAAAAACCCATTAAATATGCCTCTAGCTCTAGTATTTATTAAATAGTTTGCTATCTATTTTGTATTAACTTGATCAGCTTGGCGTGAATGCCACCAAAGCCGCCATTGCTCATGCACACGATGTGGTCGCCGGGTTTTGCGCTGGCTACAACCTGCGCAGCGACCTCGTCAACCGAGCTGCCCACCTGTGCCCGCTCGCCCATCGGCAGCAGCGCATCAGTGGCGTCCCAGTCCAAGCCGCCGCTGTGGCAAAACGCCAGGTCGGCCGCTTCAAGGCTCCAGGGCAACTGGGCTTTCATGGCACCGAGTTTCATGGTGTTGGAGCGCGGCTCAAACACCGCCAGAATGCGTGCATCGGGGCCGATTTTGCGGCGCAAGCCATCCACCGTGGTGCGAATCGCGGTTGGGTGGTGCGCGAAATCGTCGTACACGGTGATCGACCCCTGCCCGGTGGCAATCGATGCCAGCACTTCCATACGCCGTTTGACGTTGACAAACCGCCCCAGCGCCTCACAGGCCACGGCAACCGGTACGCCAACATGGTCCGCCGCGGCGATGGCGGCCAGCGCGTTGAGCTGGTTGTGCATGCCGGTGAGCGCCCACTCCACGCGACCGCGCTTCTGGCCTTTAACCAGCACATCAAACTGATCAGGCTCGCCGTCTGCCGTGAAGTCGCTGACCGTCGCGCCAAAGCTTCGCACCTCGCTCCAGCAGCCGACATTCAGCACGCGAACCAGGCTTTCTTCAAGGCCATTGACGACAACTCGCCCCTGGCTTGGAACCGTGCGCACCAGGTGGTGAAACTGGCGTTCGATGGCGGCCAGGTCGTCAAAAATATCGGCGTGGTCGAATTCCAGGTTGTTGAGCACGGCGGTGCGCGGCCGGTAGTGGATGAATTTGCTGCGCTTGTCAAAAAACGCTGTGTCGTACTCGTCGGCTTCAATCACAAATACGGGGGGTAGCCAATTTTTCGACGGGCCGCCCCTAGAAAAATGCGCCCCCTCGGGGGGCAGCGACGACACGCAGTGCGGCAGCGTGGGGGCCATATTTTTCGACGGGCCGCCCCTGGAAAAATTCGCCCCCTCGGGGGGCAGCGCAGTACACGCAGAGACAAGCGTGGGGGCTACATTCCCCAGGCGAGCGGACACGCCGAAATTCAAGGGGACGCCGCCGACCAAAAACCCGGGTGCCACACCCGCAAACTCCAAAATCCACGCCAGCATCGCGGTGGTGGTGGTTTTGCCATGCGTCCCAGCCACCGCCAGCACGTGCCGGCCCTGCAGCACGTTTTCAGCCAGCCACTGCGGGCCGCTGGTGTAGGGCAAACCGGCGTCCAGAATCGCTTCCATCAGCGGAAATTTGGGCTCTCCGCCCGGCAAATGCACCCGGCTGACAGTGTTGCCGATCACAAATACATCGGGTTTCTGGTCAAGTTGCTCGGCGCCGTAGCCCTCAATCAGCGCTATGCCCAAAGCGCGCAACTGGTCGCTCATGGGCGGGTAGACGCCCGTGTCGCAGCCGGTGACTTTGTGGCCCGCCTCACGCGCCAGAGCGGCCAATCCCCCCATGAAAGTGCCGCAAATACCAAGTATGTGAATATGCATCCGCAGATTTTAGGTTTCCCAAGGCACCGATGACGAAAATCAAAGATTCAATACACTACCCCCTGATTGCCCGCCTGCCGTATGAACTCCATGACTTTTGAAATCGCCGCCACGGCGGCCCGCCTGGTGGTCGAAGAAGGCCTTGAATATGGGGCGGCCAAGCGCCGCGCGGTGAAGCAGTTGGGCCTGGCCGGGCGTTCGGCCCTGCCTGCCAACGATGCTGTTGAAGCCGAGGTGATCGACTACATCACCCTGTTTTGTGCCGAAACCCAGCCCGCCGAGCTGTTTGGCCTGCGCCAGTTGGCACTGCACTGGATGCAGCGCATGGCGGCGTTTCGGCCCCACTTAAGCGGCGCGGTCTGGCGTGGCACGGCCACGCGCTTGAGCGACATTTATATCCAGTTGTTTTGCGATGACTCCAAATCGGCCGAGATCGCGCTGATTGACTACCGCGTGAAGTATGTGCCGCGTTCGATCACCGGCTTCAACGGTGAAACGGTGGACGCCTTGAGTATTCACAGTTTTTGCGAGGGCTTGCAGGAAGTGGTCGGTGTTCACCTGATGGTGTATGACCATGACGACCTGCGCGGCGCCTTGAAACCCGACACCACCGGCCGCGCGTCCCGAGGCGACTTGGCCGCTGTGCAGCTTTTGTTGCTTGATGGGACCCAGCATGACGACACAAATAAAAACACAAATGGCGACAAACCCACCTGACCTTCACCGGCGCCGTTGGCTATATGGCGCCGCCGCTGCTGTTGCGGCCTTGGGCGGTGCCGGGCTGGCATGGTGGCGATCGCCAACTGGTATGGATCGCGTTGTCGGATCAGGTCCTTCAATCGATTCGAAGCCCACGCATGCCAATGCGCCACTCGGGACTGCCGATGTACTGCCCGGATCCGAAGCCAAAGTTCTGGCCGGTCTTTGGGCGCTTGAATTGGCAACACCTTCCGGAGCAACGCTGGCGCTGGCCTCATTGCGCGGCAAGCCCCTGTTGCTTAATTTTTGGGCCACCTGGTGTCCGCCGTGTGTGGAGGAACTGCCGCTAATTGATAGCTTCTTCCGTTCAAATTTTAAAAACGGTTGGCAAGTGGTGGGATTGGCGGTGGACCAGCTCCCAGCAGTGAATCACTTCCTGGCTAAAACGCCGGTTGGTTTTCCGGTTGCCATGGCGGGACTGCCCGGCATTGAATTGAGTAAATCTTTGGGCAACCTAGCCGGTGGTTTGCCCTTCACGGTGGTGGTAGGCTCCAAGGGTGCCATATTGCACCGTAAACTAGGTCGAGTCACATCGGCGGATTTGCAGGCTTGGGCCACGCTAACCTGAGCCTTGGTTAGGCTTGCCTGATTTTGGCGCGTCATGACAAACGCTGACAAGATCGGTATTGCCCCGCTATTACCCCTCATTAATAAAACTCAATAAACTGAGTTCAAGGTAAAATAGCCAAAAATACACACCAAAGACTGGAAATTACTTTACTTTAGTGTGAGTTAGAGAAATTTGTCAGGTGATAACCCTCATCAATTGCAGGAGATAGCATGGATTTACGCAAGCTCAAAACTCTCATCGATCTTGTCTCTGACTCCAATGTGTCGGAGCTTGAAATCACTGAAGCCGAAGGCAAAGTGCGCATCGTCAAGGGTGGTGCCATGCCGCAGTTTTACGCAGCACCCGTAGCGTCTGCGCCTGTCCAAGTTGCCAATGCGCACGCACCGCCGGTGACCGAAGTGGCTGCAGCGCCCGTGGTGGTGGCAAACCATGTTGTCAAATCACCCATGGTGGGCACGTTTTACCGAAGCGCATCACCCGGTGCCAAGGCCTATGTGGAGGTTGGCGACGCCATCAAGCAGGGCGAAACCATTTGCATTATTGAGGCCATGAAGATCCTCAACGAAATTGAGGCCGACAAAACCGGCACTGTTTCCCGCATTTTGAGCCAGAACGGCGAAGCGGTTGAGTATGGGCAACCCTTGTTCGAAATCGAATGATGGCTGTTTTACCCGTTTTGTTGGCACAAGAAACCTTGATCCATGTTTAAAAAAATCCTGATCGCCAACCGTGGCGAGATTGCCCTTCGCATTCAGCGCGCCTGCCGCGAAATGGGCATCAAGGCCGTTATGGTTTATTCAGAGGCGGACCGGGAGGCCAAGTACGTCAAGCTCGCTGAAGAAGCGGTCTGCATCGGGCCGGCTGCGTCGGCATTGAGCTATCTCAACATGCCCGCTATTATTTCGGCAGCGGAAGTGACCGACGCTGAAGCGATTCACCCGGGCTATGGTTTTCTCAGCGAGAACGCGGGATTTGCCGAGCGGGTAGAGAAAAGCGGCTTCCAGTTCATTGGCCCCACGCCGGAATCGATTCGCATCATGGGCGACAAAGTGTCGGCCAAGCAGGCGATGATCAAGGCCGGGGTGCCGTGTGTTCCGGGCTCGGAAGGCGAATTGCCTGACGATCCGGTGCAAATCAGGCGCATTGCCAAGTCAGTGGGCTACCCCATCATCATCAAGGCGGCGGGCGGCGGGGGCGGTCGCGGCATGCGGGTTGTGCATACCGAAGCCGCGCTGATCAACGCAGTGCAAATGACCAAGGCCGAGGCGGGCAGCGCGTTTGGCAACTCCGCGGTTTATCTTGAGAAATTTCTGCAGAACCCGCGCCACATTGAAATCCAGATCATGGCGGACAAGTTCAAGAACGCCGTGTACCTTGGAGAGCGCGACTGCTCCATGCAGCGCCGCCACCAAAAAATCATCGAAGAAGCGCCCGCACCTGGCATTGCGCGCAAGCTGATTGAACGCGTGGGTGACCGCTGCGTGGCTGCTTGCAAGAAAATTGGTTACCGTGGTGCCGGCACGTTTGAGTTTCTCTACGAAGATGGCGAGTTTTACTTCATTGAAATGAACACCCGCGTGCAGGTCGAGCACCCGGTGACCGAATGGGTCACGGGGGTGGACATCGTGAAAACACAGATCATGGTGGCTGCCGGTGAGAAATTGCCTTTTACCCAGCGCCAGATTGAAATGCGCGGCCATGCGATTGAGTGCCGCATCAATGCCGAAGATGCCTACAAATTCACGCCGTCTCCGGGGCGCATCACGATGTGGCATCCGCCAGGCGGCCCCGGCGTGCGGGTGGATTCCCACGTTTACACCAACTATTTTGTACCGCCCAACTACGACTCCATGGTCGGTAAAATCATTGTGCACGGCGACACGCGCGAGCAAGCGCTGGCTCGCATGCGAACGGCTTTGGGCGAAACCGTGATTGAGGGCATCAATACCAACATTCCGCTGCACCGCGAATTGATGGTTGATGCGAAATTCATGTCCGGCGGTACCAATATCCATTACCTGGAACAATGGCTCGATCAGCATAAGCGCTAAGGCGAGTATGTTTGAACTTTGCCTGATTTGCCCGGAAAACCGGGTTGAGGCCGTCAGTGATGCGCTGGATGCGCTGGACGCCCTGAGCGTCAGTGTGGAGGACGCAGACGCCCATACCGATGCCGAGCAAGCCCTGTTTGGCGAGCCCGGCATGCCGCCACCGAAAGACGGCTGGCAGCGCTCCCGCGTGGTGGCCCTGTTTGCGACCGGGCCGCAGGCGCACGAGGCATTGGCTTTACTTCAAGCGCAGGACTTCTTTGCGCAATGCGAGGCAAAGGGCGTGCAGGCCGTGCCCGACCAGGACTGGGTGCGCCTGACGCAATCGCAATTCGCACCGGTTGAGATCACCCCTGAATTCTGGATCGTGCCTACTTGGCATGAACCACCTGAACACGCCAAAGTTGTGATTCGCCTTGACCCTGGCCTCGCGTTCGGAACGGGCACGCACCCGACCACGCGCATGTGTTTGCGCTGGATCGCAAGGCACGGGCAGGCGATAAACTTGAACGCTCCGTCCGACTGGGGCCGCGTTCTGGATTACGGCTGCGGCTCAGGCATTCTGGCCATTGGTGCTGCAAAATTTGGCGCCATGCAAGTCGATGCGGTTGACATTGACGCGGCCGCCGTCGAGTCAACGGTACGCAATGCCTATGCCAACTATGCTGCCGTGGTTGCGGGCCTTCCAGATACGATCAGCGGAAATTACCAGGTGGTGTTGGCAAATATTCTGGCAACGCCCTTAAAAGTGCTTGCCCCTCTGCTTTGCAGCCGGGTTCAGGCGGGCGGTCACCTGGTACTGGCCGGCATCCTGGAGCGTCAGGCTGAGGAGCTAATGGCCGCCTACCTCCCGTTTGGACCGCTCACAGTGAGTGACAGCGAAGATGGCTGGATTCTGATGACCGCCAAGCTCTGAAAGGCAATTGAGCCGCCTACAATTTGATTGTCATGAGCCTGATCACCCGTTGCCCCGCCTGCCAGACATCATTCAGGGTGGTGCCGGACCAGCTTCGCATGTCAGATGGTTGGGCGCGATGTGGTCAATGTTCTGAGGTTTTTGACGCGTCATCAAACCTCCAGCGCGAGGTGCCGGTTGAACCTGAGCCGGCGCCGACGCCGCCTGAGCTCCAATCAGCCGAGCCAAGCAGCGTTACGCAGGGCGCGGTTGCGCTGACTTCGGAGTTGCAGGAGATCGTGGCGGCCCGGGCTGCTCCGATTGAAGAGCCAGCGCGAGAGGGTTCAACTGATGCGCTGCGCCCGCGCCCGAATGCGGCGATAGAACCCCATGAGCCGCATGAACTGAATGAATCTGACGTCTCATTTCTGCGCTCGCTTCCCGGCAAGCCACGGCCACACCAACCGTGGGTGCGCGCTGTGTTGTTCGTGGCCGGTCTCCTCCTGATTTTGAGCTTGACTTTCCAGTTCGTTTTGCATGAAAGAGACCGCATTGCCACGCTCTTGCCCCAGGTCAAACCGCTGCTGGAGACAATGTGTGGCTACCTGAATTGCGCGGTTTCAACCTTGCAGCAAATTGAATCCATTGTGGTTGAAAGCTCATCCTTCACCCGAATTCGAAATGACAACTACCGTTTGAATTTTGTGGTCAAGAATACGGCGCCGTATCCGCTGGCAATGCCCGCATTGGAATTGACATTGACCGACGCGCAGGATCAAGCCGTGCTGCGCCGTGTTTTATCCGCGTCGGATTTCAACGCAAGCGCAAACCCCTTGGCGGCCAATTCTGAGTGGTCCGGTTCGGTGCCTATCAGTGCCCGCTCAAATGGCAGTGCAGAGCGCATTGCGGGGTATCGCGTCATGGCTTTTTACCCATAGAGTTTCAAGGCCACGCAGAGCTTTGGAGCTCAAAAAAAAGCCCGACGCCTTGCGGCATCGGGCTTTGGACCTTAGCGACCGGCTTTTTAAGGCTTGGTCGCAGTAGGAAACGGCCAGGCTGCCTGCGGGTTCAGAGTGGTCTGAGCAGCAGGGGCAGCGGGAGCAGGCGCTGCCCTGGCAGCGGGTGCTTTCGCTGCTTTCTTCGCAGCCGGCTTCTTGGCTGCTTTCTTGGCGGCTGGCTTTTTGGCAGCAGGCTTTTTGGCTGCAGCAGCTTTCTTGGCAGGCGCTTTTTTTGCAGCTGCTTTTTTGGCTGGAGCAGCCTTCTTGGCGGCGGCCTTTTTGGCTGGAGCGGCTTTCTTTGCAGCTACTGCTTTTTTAGCAGGGGCTGCCTTTTTGGCCGGCGCAGCTTTTTTAGCTGCTACTTTTTTAGCTGCTACTTTTTTTGCAGGTGCAGCTTTCTTTGCGGGAGCGGCCTTTTTTGCGGCCGGTTTTTTTGCAGTTGCCATTTCAATTTCTCCTTGATCAATTTACAAAGAGCACTTCATGCGAGTTGGAGTGCATGAAGCGATTCATGAAGTTGGGCTTGATCCCAGCACCATGAACTCGGGGGTGCGAACTGCTGCTGCCCTCTGTGGGGCATTCAGCAATCTGCATCATTCTTGATTTCATTTTTTAGATTTGTTTTCGCTTTTCAGGTTCAATCCCAGGAGAGCGCTCCGCCAGACTGGTACTCAATCACACGGGTTTCAAAAAAGTTGCGCTCTTTTTTCAAGTCAATCATCTCGCTCATCCACGGGAACGGATTTTCTTCATTGGGGTAAAGCGCTTCCAACCCAATCTGTGTTGCCCGCCGGTTTGCGATGTAGCGCAAATAACCTTTGAACATCGAGGCATTCATGCCCAGCACACCGCGTGGCATGGTGTCTTCGGCATAGCGGTATTCCAGTTCGACGGCTTTTTCAAACAGAGCCTTGATCTCGGCCTTGAATTCAGCTGTCCAAAGCTGCGGATTTTCTGCCTTGAGCTGGTTGATCAGGTCGATGCCGAAGTTGCAGTGCATGGATTCATCGCGCAGGATGTACTGGTACTGCTCTGCGGCACCCGTCATTTTATTTTGCCGACCCAGTGCCAGAATCTGGGTAAACCCGACATAGAAGAACAGGCCCTCCATCAGGCAGGCAAACACAATCAGTGACTTGAGCAGCGTCTGGTCATCCTGCGGTGTGCCCGTGTGGAAGTTCGGGTCCATGATGGCCGCAATAAACGGCAGCAGGAATTCATCTTTGTCACGGATCGACTTGACTTCGTTGTAGGCGTTGAATATCTCGCTCTCGTCCAGCCCAAGTGACTCTACGATGTACTGGTAGGCGTGGGTGTGAATGGCTTCCTCAAAAGCCTGGCGCAACAAAAACTGGCGGCATTCAGGCGCGGTAATGTGACGGTAAGTGCCCAGCACAATGTTGTTGGCGGCAAGGGAATCGGCCGTTACAAAAAATCCCAAATTGCGCTTGACAATGCGACGCTCGTCTTCGGTCAATCCGTTCGGGTCTTTCCAAAGCGCGATATCGCGGGTCATATTGACTTCTTGGGGCATCCAGTGGTTGGCGCAACTGGCAAGGTACTTCTCCCAGGCCCACTTGTACTTGAACGGCACCAACTGGTTGACATCGGTCTTGCCATTGATGATCCGCTTGTCAGCGGCATTCACGCGCTTGGGCGCCGCCAACGGTGGGGACGGTGTCAAAGGCAGTGTTGCGCCATCATCAAAAATTCTTGGTGCGGGCACCGCTGGCGTGATTTGCGGGGGTGCCTCAGTCATACGGCTGCTCGATGAGCCGCGTGCCAGTGAGCGCTGCGATGTGGGCTTGACTTCTTCGTCCCAGGTCAACATAAATAGTTCCAATTACCGAATTATGGGAGCAGTGAAATGAAATGAAAAGTATTCATTCAAATCGCTGACACATTGTGTTGTTCAATAGCATCGTACTGACACATTGCTTGCGCAACAGATATCGATGCGACGCATATTCTTGATCCGCCTGTCAGTCACTGGCAGGCCTCGCATGTGGGGTCATCAACACCGCAAAATTTCACATCTGTTGCAGCCAGCGTTGCCAATTGGATTTGAGAGAAAGCAGCGGCCGCTGCTGCGTCCAATGCGCTCATGCCGGCACTGCCCTGCGATTCACCCTGGCTGGAAGAAACGGCATTCATCCGGCCTGACGCAACCGTTGACTTCTCTGCATGGGTGGCCGATTGTGTGCGCAGGTAGTAGGTGGTTTTCAACCCGCGAATCCATGCCAGCTTATAGGTCTCATCAAGCTTTTTGCCGGAAGCGCCGGCCATGTAGATGTTGAGTGACTGGGCCTGGTCAATCCACTTCTGACGACGCGCCGCAGCTTCCACCAACCAGCGGGTTTCAACTTCAAACGCAGTGGCGTAGAGGGCTTTGACTTCAGCGGGAACACGGTCAATCGGACTCAGTGAGCCATCGAAGTGTTTCAGGTCCATGACCATCACATCGTCCCAGAGGCCCAGGCGCTTTAAATCACGCACCAGATGGGCATTGATGATGGTGAACTCGCCCGACAGATTCGATTTGACAGAGAGGTTGCCAAAGCAGGGTTCGATCGATGCGTCAACGCCGATGATGTTGGAGATGGTTGCAGTGGGCGCTATGGCGACGCAATTGGAGTTGCGCATGCCATCACGGGCAATTTTTTTCCGCAGGGCGTCCCAGTCCATGGTGGATGAGCGGTCCACATCGAGATACGGTGAAGTGGCCGAAGAGCCTTGTACAGACCCGCCCCTGGCTTTGGCAAGCAAGTCCAGCGTGTCAATAGGAAGAATGCCCTGATCCCAGAGCGAACCCTTGTAGCTGGAGTATTGCCCACGCTCGCGCGCCAGCTCGGTGGAGGCCTGGTAGGCGTAGTAGCAGATTGCTTCCATGGACTGGTCAGCGAAAGCCACTGCGGCGTCGCTTGCATAGGGAATGCGCAGCTCATAAAGGCTGTCCTGAAATGCCATTACGCCCAAGCCCACGGGCCGATGACGCAGGTTTGAATCCCGCGCCTTTTTGACGGCGTAGTAATTGATGTCGATCACGTTATCGAGCATGCGCATTGCCGTGGTGATGGTTTTCTGCAGCTTGGGATGGTCCAGAACCTTGGACCCGTCGGGTGCGCTTTTAAGGTGCTGCACCAAGTTGACGGAACCCAGGTTGCAAACGGCAGTCTCTGTGTCGCTGGTGTTAAGCGTGATTTCAGTGCACAGGTTGGAGGAATGCACAACGCCTACATGCTGCTGCGGCGAGCGCACGTTGCACGCATCCTTGAAAGTAATCCATGGGTGACCTGTCTCAAACAGCATGGTGAGCATCTTGCGCCAGAGGTCGCTCGCCTGAATGACGCGGGCGGGCTTGATCTCCCCGCGCGCCGCCTTTTCTTCATAGGCTACGTAGGCGCGTTCGAAATCCGTTCCAAACTTGTCGTGCAGGTCGGGCACGTTGTTGGGTGAAAACAGGGTCCACTGGCCCTTTTCCATGACCCGGCGCATGAACAAGTCGGGAATCCAGTTCGCCGTGTTCATGTCATGGGTCCGACGGCGGTCATCACCGGTGTTCTTGCGCAGTTCCAGAAACTCTTCAATATCCAAGTGCCAGGATTCGAGATAAGTGCAAACGGCACCTTTGCGCTTGCCGCCCTGGTTGACGGCTACTGCCGTGTCGTTGACAACCTTCAGAAAAGGCACGACGCCTTGCGATTCACCATTGGTCCCTTTGATATGCGAACCCAAGGCGCGCACACGAGTCCAGTCATTGCCCAATCCGCCTGCAAATTTGGACAACAAGGCATTTTCCTTGATGGATTCGTAAATGCCGTCCAGATCGTCAGGGACGGTGGTCAGATAGCAGCTGGACAATTGCGAGCGCAAGGTGCCACTGTTAAACAGTGTCGGCGTGCTGGACATGAAGTCGAAGCTGGACAGTACTTCATAGAACTCAATCGCACGGGCTTCACGGTCAATCTCATTGAGTGAAAGGCCCATGGCTACACGCATGAAAAATGCCTGCGGCAATTCAATTCGAACCTTTCCGACGTGAAGAAAGTAGCGGTCGTACAGGGTTTGCAAGCCGAGGTAATCAAATTTCAGGTCGCGCTCAGCCTTGAGCGCGCCGCCGAGGCGCTTCAGATCAAACTGTAAAAGCTTCTCGTCCAGCAAGTCGTTTTGCACGCCCTTCTTGATGAACTCGGGAAAGTATTCCACATACGCTTCACCCATATCAGCCTGCGCTACATCCTTGCCCAACACCTCTTTGGCAATGGTATGAAACAGCAGGCGCGCAGTGGCATAGGTGTAATCAGGGTCCTTTTCTATCAACGTACGCGCTGCCAGGACAGACGCTTTGTAGACCTCATCCATGGGGACACCGTCGTACAGATTGCGCATGGTTTCGGCCATGATCGGTTCGGGGCGAATGTCGGCTCCGAGCCCGGCGCAGGCTGATTCGATCAGGCCCTTGATTCGATCCAGATCAAGAACGATACGCTGACCTTTGTCTGTCGCATGCAATTGCGGCGCCTTAGGTGCTTCCTGCGAAATTTTCTTGGCCCGCTCCTGCGTGCGTTTTTCGCGGTACAGCACATAGGCCCGGGCGATCTCATGGTGGCCTCCTCGCATCAACCCGAGCTCGACCTGGTCTTGCACATCTTCGATATGAAAAGTGCCACCGCCGGGGCGCGAGCGCATCAAGGCCCGGATGACGGCCTGAGTCAGGCCATCAACCATTTCGCGAACGCTTGCGGAAGCTGCGCCTTGCGTACCATGAACCGCCAAAAACGCCTTCATCATGGCCACTGCAATCTTGTTAGGCTCAAATGGCACCACAGAACCATTGCGCCGAATGATCTGGTAATGATTGAGCGGATTCGCCGCGGGATCGCTACCCAGCACCAGACCACCTGCAATGACTGACCCCTGGCGGGATGAAACCGTGCTGGATGGGGCGGCTGGCGTGTTGAAAGCTGTCTGCATATTTCCTCGTCTTCGGTTAAGTTCTTATTGGGTATTCAAGGACCCGCTAGTGGGTTTGTCGGCGTTGCAATCAGTGTTTTGTTTTCTGTGCAAATATCGGTGACGGCTTGAGCAATAGACACTATATATGGGGTCAGGCGCGAACGCAAGCCACTACAGGTAGTGTACTGCCAGAGAAATCCCGGTAGCCTGCAAACGCCGAAAAAACATCAAAATCTGAAGCCTTTCATGTTGAACGTGCGCAAAGGCGCATCCAGCAAGGATTAGAAAAGCCAAGCGCCTTCAACCTTGAACCGCCCACGGTTCAAAAACGCTCATGGAACCCGCCTAGGCGAGGTATTTAGTAACAAATTCCACGGGAAAACACCGAGACTCCCAGCCAAGCAAGCGTTGTAATTTCGCCCACTTGAAGCCATTTCCGGGATCTGCTTTTCGTCCTGGCGCGACATGCTCGTGGCCGGCTATGTGGCGGACTGGATGGCACTGAGCGACAGCTGCGCACAGGCATGCAAGTGTTTCATATTGAGCGCTTTCAAACTGGTTGCCCTCCACGCCCTCAAGCTCAATGCCGACGGAGTCGTCGTTGCAGTTTTCACGTCCCCGGTATCTTGAGGTCCCCGCATGCCAGGCGCGCTGGTCTGTAGCGACGAACTGCCATAGCTCGCCATTGCGCTGAATGTAGAAATGGGCCGACACCTGGATGCCTTCGATCAGGCGGAAATAGGGGTGCGACGCCCAGTCAAGTTGATTTGTGAAAAGGCGTTGAACCTCGTCGCCGCCATATTGACCGGGCGGAAGACTGATGGAGTGAAGGACGATCAAGTCAACTTGGGCGTTCGCTGGGCGTGCGCCAAAATTGGGTGAAGGACATCGACGGGCAAATCGGTACCACCCGCGGTCCCACAGTGCGTTGAACGGCAATTTCAGATTTGAGCCGTCAATGAGAGCCGTCATTGCCTTCATAGCCCGATGCAATATCAATGTTCAGACGCGCAATGCGGTAGCGGATTTGGCGCAAACTCAGGCCCAGGCGCGCTGCTGCCGCCGTTCGGTTGAAGCTGGTTTCCTGCAAAGCTTTCACCAGAATGGCGCGTTCGTGCTGGTCCAGATGGTCTTGCAAGTCGGTTGGCAAACCCGCACCGGGCACCCCGAACGGCAAGGCGGTTTTCGTTTGAAAAGACGCCAGTGACGGGCTCAGGTCAGAAGGCAGCGTTGATGGCTGGGTGTCCAGTTCCGACTCATCTTGCAATTGGGCGGGCCAGGTGCGCTGAAGGCCTTTGTCGACCTGAAGCTCATCGCCTTCGCTCAAAGCCACCGCCCGGTGCAACAGATTTTCCAGCTCCCGCACATTGCCACGCAAGGGCTCCAGTGCCAACTGGGCAAGCATTTCAGTCGAAAGTACCGGCACAGAAACACCCGCCTCCAGCGAAATTCGCTTGAGCAGGGCAACGCAAAGTGCAGGTAGATCGCCCAGGCGCTCGCGCAGTGGCGGAATCACTATTTCAATCACGTTCAAACGGTAGTAAAGGTCTTGGCGAAACCGTCCGCTCTGAACGTCAGCCGCAAGATTCCGGTGTGTGGCGCTCACGATTCTTACGTTGACTGGTTCTTCCTGGGTTGCGCCAACCGGCCGCACACTGCGCTCCTGGATTGCGCGCAGCAGCTTTGACTGCATGGCCAGTGGCAGGTCACCGATTTCATCCAGGAACAGGGTCCCGCCCGATGCCGCCTGGAAAAAACCAATACGGTCCTGGCTGGCACCGGTAAAAGCGCCTTTCTTTACCCCGAAAAATTCGGATTCCAGAAGATTTTCGGGAATCGCGCTGCAATTCACCGCGATCAACGCGCCTTTAGAGCGGTGGCTGTTGGCATGCAGGGCGGTGGCCGCCAGTTCCTTGCCGGTGCCGGATTCGCCGCGCACCAGGACGGGAGCCATGCTCTTTGAAACCCTGGCAATGCGTTCCCGCACCGCACACATGGCCGCGGACTCGCCGACGAGCCGCGCCAGCGACGCTTCGCCACTGGGCAAGGCGCTGCGGCCATTGCTTCCTGCGGCCCTGCGTGCTCCTTCACGCTCGGACACACCGGCCCCCGACACAATCGAAGCGGTCAGGTCTTTAGGCTGCTGACTGGTGTCCAAAACCGCCGAAGCGATGACTGTGCGGAATTGCTTGAGGTCTACCGGTTTGGTCAGGTAATCAAAGGCACCGGCCTTGAGTGATTCGACCGCGTTTTCGGCGGATCCATAGGCCGTGATGACAACGCAGCGCTCGGTACGCTGTTCCGACTTGATGCGTTGCAGAAGTTCGAGGCCAAGACCATCAGGCAGGCGCATGTCTGTGATGACCACGTCAAAGCGGCGTTCCGTCAGGAGTTGCCAGGCCTCGCGCAAACTTCCTGCCGCTTCGACCCGAAACCCTTCGCGCAGCAGCGTCAGTTCGTAGAGCGTGCGCAGATCTGGCTCGTCATCGACCACCAATATTTGCGTGTTGTTCGAGCTGGGATTGATGGCCATGGTATTTGCGTGATTTTCTCAGAACGCCGTTGTGTCGGCTGCCGGTGCCCTGTCACCCAACCGGGCAGTACGAAAGCTGATGAAAAACTCGTTGCCTTCGACTGCGACAGATTGCATTTTCTGTTGATTGCGGCGGTAAGTGATTGTGGCTCCATGGCCGTCACACAGCTCCCTGCAGATGTACAGGCCCAATCCGCTGGAGCGGCTCTCGGACGAAAAGAACGGCTCGAACAGATGGCGTTCAACCGACTGTTCAAGCGGCGGTCCATCGCTCCAGACAAACATCTCTCCCTGTCCGCCCCGCCCCAGTTCGGCCCCGACCTGGATTGATCCGGCCTTGCCGCTGGCATACCGGCGGGCGTTGTCCAGCAGGTTGATCAGGACGCGTCGCAGATGCTCTGGCTCAAAAGCAACCTGTGTTGCTACAGCGCTCAAATTCACCTGCACCATCAGCATCTCGGTACTTTGCGTCTGCACCGCCCAATCGTGGCTGATGCGGTTGACGGACTCCATGAGTGAAAGTGATTGAACCGCTGACACCGTATCGCGCGTCTGAACCCTGGAAATATTGAGCACTTCGTCCACAATTTTTCCGAGCCGACTGGCATTTTGCGCCACCATCAGCGTCAATTGCTTGTGTCTCGGGTCGGTAATGTCTTCATCCAGCAAGGCATTTGCCTGCGCAATGGCCGCCAGCGGGTTGCGGATTTCGTGCGCCACTGCGGCAGACATGCGCCCCATGCTGGCCAGTTTGTCCGCACGCACACGGGCTTCGATTTCTCGCTGGTCTTGCAGAAACATCACGCACAGACTTTCACCATCCTCGTTGTACTTGCCAGTCTGGCGGGTGCGCACGCGCAAACGGCGCAGACCTTGCCCGGCGTGGTGCACGGTGACATCGGTCCGCCGCAGTTCAGTGCGTACAAAGCTCAATCGGGCCAAGTCTGCCACGCCGGACCAGGCAGTTTCGGCGTTCAGGCTGAAGGAGGCGCTGCGTTGCGATTGCTCAGAGCCCAGCAATTGACGGGCCGCCGGGTTGGCGGCACGAACCATGCCTGTGGCGTCGACCACCAGAATGCCGTCGGTCAAGGTTTCAATCACCAGTGTATTGACCTGGCGCTGCACCTGAACTGCCAGGTGGCTCATTCTTGAGCGCTGCTCTTCCTGGGCCAGACGCGTTGACACCTGATTGGACAGGAGCGCGATCACAAAAAAACCGGCACCCATCAATGCCGACTGGACAAAATACGCAGTGGTGTCGCTCAGGCCGTAAATGGCAAGCCATGAAGAATGCCCGAGCAGGAGCAGGCTCGCTGTGGCGGCGGTTCCCATTGCCAGGAACAGGGATCCCAAGACCGACGCCAGCAAGACCGGCAAGGCCAGCAGCGGCACGTAGTTGATGGTTCCGCCTTGCAGAAACTGGAGCGCTGAAAACGCCGCCAGATCAACGCCGATGGCGAACACCCATTGTGGGTCAAAGCTGCGCCCCAATTGACGGGGTTGCGCATAGAAGCGATGCGCAGTGGCCACTGCAAAGTAACTGCCGCAAATGAAAAGCAGCAACGCATTGGGCAATTGCCCCAACACCCACAAGGTCGCCTGCAGTACCAGCAAGACCAGGCCCAGCGTCACCCGGGCGGTCATGAAGCCTCGCCATAGGCGTACGAACTCAGTCGGGCTGATGGGTGCGCTGTCCGCTGTATCTGTGGCCAATTCGGCGGGTGACGGCGCAAACCAGGCCGGTGCCTCGGGCAACACGGCCATTCAGGGCTCCGCCTGCTGTTTATGGTTCAGGCTGCAATAAACGCCTTTTTTCCCCTCAATTGCGTCGGGTCGCGGCAAGTGCAGGTCGCAGTAGCGGCACTGCACCATTTCCAACGCAAGAGGGTCAGAGCTTTTGGGCTTGCCTGCCCGCTTGGATTCTGACCCCAATGAGGCGCGCCGACTGGCTTTGAACAGCCAGATACCAACGATGACCGCCAGCAAAACCAGGACAATTTTCATGGCGTGCGCCCCAAAACAATTTCCATCACAAACCGCGAACCCACATAGGCCAGCAGCAGCAGGCCGGCACCCGCGTAAAGAACACGCACGGCAACCCGTCCGCGCCAACCAAAGCGGGCCCGCCCCAACAGCAAGACGGCAAAGGTGAGCCAGGAGAGCGTTGAAAAAACCGTCTTGTGATCCCACCGCCACACTGTGTGCGATCCATAAATCTGCTTGCCAAACAACATCACCACCAACAGCGTGGCCGACAGCAGCACAAACCCCGCCATTACAAACCGGAACGTCAGGCGTTCCAGCAGCAACAGGGGAACGCCACTTTGCGGCTCACCGGCAAGACGAAAACTTCGTTCAGCCCGCGTCATGAACCAGGCATGTGCCACTGCCACGCCAAACAGCCCGTAAGAAGCAATACCCAGTGCCCAGTGCAGTGGCAACCAGATCGAGGCACTGGAAGCCAGCAGATTGCCAGGAAACACCAGCGCCAGCAGCACCACTGCGGCAGCCGAGTAGCCGAACGTCCAGTGGGAGGGCAGTTGAGGCAGGAGTTGGCTTTCAACGGCATAGACCAGCGCCGCCAACCAGACGGTAACGCTGATCGCCGGTGCAAATCCAAAGCGCGGCGCCCCACCAAACAGCGCCCAGCCTAGCGCGATCCCATGCACTAGCCATGCCGTCAAAGCCAATAAACGCACGGTAGATGGTCCGACCCGTGCGCCTGCAAATGCCAGCACGGCATACGCAAACGCAGCAGCAACGGCCAAAATCACACTGAACCAATCAGCGCTGGGTAAAATCATGGTCACAGTTTAGCGTTTTGCGCTGCCGTCAAGCCCCCTTGGCACTCCCTTTGGCAATCAATTCAATCCCTTTGCGGGATGTTCATCTATGGCCTCCGCTCTCTCCGACAAACTTTCCCGCCTCGTCAAAGGCCTTCGGGGGCAGGCCCGCATCACTGAAACCAATGTGGGTGACATGCTGCGCGAAGTGAGAATGGCACTTTTGGAGGCTGACGTTGCCCTGCCCGTGGTGCGTGATTTCATTGCCCGTGTCAAAGACAAGGCGCTCGGTCAGGAAGTCATGGGCTCGCTGCAACCTGGTCAGGTGCTGGTCAGCATTGTGAGCAAGGAGTTGGCAGCGACCATGGGCGAGGGCGTGAGCGATATCAATCTCGCAGCCCAGCCTCCGGCCGTGATTCTGTTGGCGGGTTTGCAAGGGGCCGGCAAAACGACCACCACCGCCAAGCTGGCCAAACACCTGATCGAAAAGCGCAAGAAAAAGGTGTTGACGGTCTCGGGTGACGTTTACCGGCCCGCCGCCATTGAACAGCTCAAGACAGTGACCGCCCAGGTCGGCGCTCAGTGGTTCCCCAGCACGCCGGATCAGAAACCGGTGGAGATTGGCCTGGCCGCTTTGGACTACGCCCGCAAGCATTATTTTGACGTGCTGTTGGTGGATACTGCGGGCCGCCTGGGCATTGACGAAGCCATGATGCAGGAGATCAAGGCGCTGCATACCGCACTGAACCCGGTTGAGACGCTTTTTGTAGTAGACGCGATGCAGGGCCAGGATGCTGCCAACACAGCCAAAGCATTCAAAGAGGCGTTGCCGCTGACCGGCATCATCCTGACCAAGACAGACGGTGATTCACGGGGCGGAGCAGCACTGTCGGTGCGGCAAATTACCGGGGCTCCGATCAAGTTTGCCGGTACCAGCGAAAAGTTGGATGGGCTGGAAGTCTTTGACGCCGAGCGCCACGCCGGACGAATTCTGGGCATGGGCGATATCCTGGCGCTGGTCGAACAAGTCACCGCAGGCGTCGATATGGCTGCGGCGCAAAGGCTGGCCGCCAAAGTCAAGAGCGGTGCAGGTTTTGACCTGAATGACTTCCTCGGCCAAATTCAGCAGATGAAGCAGATGGGCGGCCTGTCAAGCCTGATGGACAAGTTGCCCGCAGCGATGGCTGCAAAAGCCGGCCAAGTCGACATGAACCGCGCCGAGAAAGATATCAAGCGCAAGGAAGGCATCATCCACAGCATGACGCCCCTGGAGCGCCGCAAGCCCGAACTCATCAAGGCCACCCGCAAACGCCGCATTGCCGCAGGCGCGGGCGTACAGGTTCAGGAAGTCAACCGCATGCTCAAGGAGTTTGAGCAAATGCAGGACATGATGAAGAAAATGAAGGGCGCCGGCATGATGAAAATGATGAAGCGCATGGGCGGTATGGGCGGTATGGGCGGCATGCCCAAGACGCCGTTTTAGCCCAACCCTGTCCAAAACTTACGGTGGTTTGCCTAACACCATCGTCCAATAGGTTGGGTACTGCTGTCGGGAGGCGCTGACGCAGGCAACCGCAATTTCTGTGTAGCCTGCGCTCATGACGTTCAGACAATGGCCGGGGCTGCCTAGCCAGGCTTTCATGACGTTTTCGACGCCCGACTGCCCAGCGGCAATGTTTTCGCCCAGAGCCACAAAATGGTAGCCGGCCAGTTGAGCGCGCTCCACCGCGGTCGCACCCTCGGGTGAAGTGTGCGAAAAATAATTGCGTTGCGCCATGTCCAGTGAGTGGCTTGTTGCGGCAGTCATCAGCGTTTGGCTCCAGCTCAGTGCTGCCGCCGCAGAACTTGCCAGACTGCCGCAGGTTCGGGCTTGGGCTCGCGCAGCGTTGACCGCCAGCAGCACGCTCGACTGAAAACTTGGCAGTTCGCAACTGTTGGCAGCGGTGACGCCACCGATGGCGACCGGTGCTGCAACAGGTACCGCTATTGCAACGGGTGCTGCAACAGGTGCCACTGTTGCTATGGGTGCTGCCAGGGGTGCAGCAGTAACGCCGGAGCTTGGCGCGGTGGTCAAAGCGGGCGCGGGCCCAATGCCACCTCCGCCACAAGCGACCAACAGGGCAGCAGCGGTCAGGTTGATAAAAGTGATTCTCTGCATGAACGGAAATCCTGAATAAACCCGACCATTCGCCGAAGTTGATTCAGGCCGGGGTTGCGCTTTCCAGGTGGCCTTGTACAGGTCGATCAGCTTCGTGCATGACCACTTCACCGCGCAGGGAATAAGTACGGGTCTGTGTCACCAGCACGTCGACTAGCTGCCCGATCAGGCGCGATTGGCCCTGGAAATTGACAGCGCGATTGCATTCAGTGCGGCCTGTCAATTCACTGCCATCACGTTTTGAAACGCCTTCCACCAAAATGCGCTGTACGGTCCCCAGGCGACTCTCGCTGATGCGTTTCATGTTGCCATCAATGGTGCGTTGCAGATGTTGCAAACGTGCAAGTTTTGTAGCGTGGGGGGTGTCGTCAGCCAGATTGGCCGCCGGCGTGCCGGGGCGCGGGCTGAAAATAAAGCTGAAGCTGTTGTCAAAACCGACATCGTCAATCAGCTTCATCATCTTGGCGAAGTCTTCATCGGTTTCGCCGGGGAAGCCGACGATGAAGTCGCTGCTGATGGCCATCTCGGGCCGGATGGCGCGCAGCTTGCGAATGGTGCTCTTGTACTCCATGGCGGTGTAGCCGCGTTTCATCGCCATCAAAATGCGGTCCGAGCCGTGCTGCACTGGCAAATGCAGATGGCTTGCCAGTTTGGGAATCTTGCTGTAGGCGGCAATCAGCGACGGCGTGAATTCATTCGGGTGGCTGGTGGTGTAACGGATTCGCTCAATGCCGGGAATGTCGGCCACGTATTCCAGCAAAGTGGCAAAGTCGGCCATTTCGGTCGACAGCGCGCAGGCGTCGCCAATCATCCTGGCGCGGTAGGCGTTGACGTTTTGGCCCAGCAGCGTGACTTCTTTCACACCCTGCTCGGCCAGGCCGGCCACCTCGACCAGCACGTCTTCAAACGGGCGGCTCACCTCTTCGCCACGGGTGTAGGGCACGACGCAATAGCTGCAATATTTGGAGCAGCCTTCCATGATGCTGACGAAGGCCGTCGCGCCTTGCACGCGCGCGGGCGGCAGGTGGTCAAACTTCTCGATTTCAGGAAAGCTGATGTCCACCTGCGAGCGGTTTTGCAGCGCGCGCTGGTTCAGCAAATCGGGCAGGCGGTGCAGGGTTTGGGGGCCAAACACCACGTCCACATAGGGCGCGCGCTCGATGATGGCCGCGCCCTCCTGGCTGGCCACGCAGCCGCCCACGCCAATCAGCACGCCTTTTTTCTTGAGATGTTTGACGCGACCCAGGTCCGAGAATACTTTTTCCTGCGCCTTCTCGCGCACCGAGCAGGTGTTGAACAAAATCAAGTCGGCCTGGTCCACGTCTTCGGTGGGCTCATACCCTTGCGCGGCGTGCAGCACGTCGGCCATCTTGCCCGAGTCGTACTCGTTCATCTGGCAGCCAAAGGTTTTGATGAATACTTTCTTGGTCATGGCAATTGTCAAAAAAACGCGGAGAAAATTTGAAAAGTTTGAGTGCTATTTAATAAATAGCAAACTATTTAATAAACACAAGAGCTAGAGGCATATCTAATTGGAAATTTAGCGTTTTGAAGCGGCAAAACACCCAAAATGAACCTTTTTGACTGCATTTGTGGTAAAAATTTGGCTTCAGCGCCGCAATCCATCCTCAAAACCGTGATCCATCGGCTATTTCGACTTGACCGGGTCAGACTCAAATCTCCAGTTCCTGGTGGGCTCCGAGCCCGGGCGTTCCAACTGGGCTTCATACGGGTTCAGCACCCAGACTTCGTGAACCAGGCCCTGGCCGTCGCGCGTGTAATTGACCACCAGGCGTTGACCGGCCAGCTGGCCGCTCATCATCAGCATGTTGTTGACACCGCGAATGCGCGCGCCGGGGGATAGCCGCTCGGCTTCCCCGTTGATCAAAATGGTGGGCCAAACCTGCACTTCCAGCACGGCTCGCTTGGCGCTGGCAGGAAATGGGCGCACGGGTGACTGGGCTTGCGACGCGGTGGGAAAGCTCACCAAAACCCCAACCCCAATGACGAGCAAGGCGAGAAGTAATTGGGATGCCAGCTGCAAAAAAATTTGCTGGCGGTAGCAGCGGTTCATGGTGTGTATCCAGAGGCTGAAAACGACAATTGTAGTTCCGCAATTAATTAGGGTCAGAGTCCAATTATCACGATGCGGAAATGCTGTTTTGGAACCGCGAATGATCGGGGCGATTCCCACCGGTCTTTTCGTGGGATCCGGTCTGATCAACGCGCTGACTGAACCCGCAGGCGCCGCGATACCACCAGCC
>JANOMD010000110.1:0-6546 GCA_031420135.1 Rhodoferax sp.
CACGCCGACGGGCAGCGTCAGCAGTGTTTTGGCGCCCAGGGCCGCCGCCGGAACGCCGGTGGCGCTGTAGGCCGCCGTGACGCGCCAATCAATCTCGCGCCACCAGGCCGCCACGCGTGCGGCGTTGGCCATGATGGCCGAGATCGCCATGACCGGCACCGCCTCGCGTGGGCCAAACACCAGCACCAGCGCGGGCATCAGCATGATGGAGCTGCCAAACCCGAGCACGCCGCCAACCGTTCCCGCGAGTAGACCGAGTAGCAGGACAAGTGCAAAATCCATTGTCAACACTTTATTCAGGAACCATGAACCACTTTGATTTTGACCTGTTCGTCATTGGCGGTGGCTACACCGCCTGAGAGTTCGCGTCGATCTTGAATCTACGAGTCAATCAAGACCTTGGCTATCGTGCTATAAATAAAGTTTGCTACATTTTATGTAGTGTTTTTATTTCTACCCGGCGTTTGCCCGCATAGAAACTGCCGCCCGACAAGACTAGGGCCAGCGTCCAGAAAGCCGGCACCATGCCAAACGCGGCGCCCAGGCTGCCAAACAGGATTGGCATGAATACCTGGCTCAGGTTCATAAAGCTGGTGCGCACGCCGATGGCTTCGCCAACGCGTCCGGTCGGGGCAGTGTGGTGAATCAGGCTCAACACCATGGGTTGCGCCGAGCCCAGCCCCAATCCCAATACGAACGCCAGCGCCAGCAGCACGGGCAGGGCGGTGAACAGCGGGAACAGCGCATACACGACGACCGTGGTGACCAGCGCAGCGGTCAGCGTTTGCCATTGGTCAAAGCGGCGCGAAATCCAGGGTGTGCAGAGTCGCACCACGAAGGTGGCCACGCCAAACGTGCCCATGATGGTGCCGATGCTCGATGCCGACAGCCCGATGCGCGCGCCCTGCACCGGCACCATGAAAGTGAACATATCCCAGCTCATCGACATCAGGCCGCTGACAATGAAAACAGCGCGCAGCGGTGCATCGCGCAGCAGGTCCATCACGTGCGTGCCTTCGGGTGGCTGCAAATGCGCCACATGAACCGGTGCGCTGCGTGCGGTGAGCAGCATATACAGGAGCGCCGCCAGCGGAAAACTGGCCAGCACCAGAAATACCGCTTTGAACCCGGCATGGTCAATGGTGAACCCGGCAATCACCGGCCCCAAAATGCTCGAAATTGAAAACCCGACCGCCAGTACGGTGAACGCCTGCGTCCGGTTTTCAGGGGTGCTTTCATGGCCAGTGGCGTTGTTGATGGCAATGTGGATCAGCATGAAACCCGTGCCCATCACCACGCTGGCGGCGCACAGCATGGCGATGGATTCTTGCAGTGCCGGCATCAACGTGCCTACCACCACGGCAACAAGGCCGATCAGCGTGGGCCGGTTCGCGCCAATGCGGTCGGTCCAGCGCCCCAGGTGGACCGACAGCGCCATCGGCACAATCGACAGCAGGCTGACCAGCAGGCCGACAGTGAGGGTGGACGCGTGCTGGCGAATTGCATACAGGCTGATCGACACGCGCCCACCGGTGAACGCCAGGTGCGCCAGCACCATGACGACGACCAAAGTGATCAGGCGCGTGGAAATCACAGGGCGACCCGGGCCGCCGGTGGCTTGTTTCGGTGCAGAAGTCAGCGCTCTGCCTTGTCTTTTGCAGCCAATGCGGTTGAGGAACAGTGCGGCGCATTCTTCACAGGTCGCGGCGTTTGTTGCATCGGCTATTCAGCCAATGACTTCATTGGTGGTCTGTTCGAAAAAGCGCAGCATGTTGCGCCCTTTGGCCTTGGCCTCGTACATGGCCATATCGGCTTGCCGCAGGACATCGGCCGGGCTGTGCTCGACACCCGTAAATATGGTGGCGCCAATGCTGGGTGTGCTGATGTGGCGGTGCTGGCCCAAGTCATAAGGAGCATTGAGCGCGGCGAGAATTTTCTGCCCGACTTTGGCCGCATGGGCCTTGGCGAATTGCGGGCTTTCGCTCAGGTCGGCAACCAGCACCACAAACTCGTCGCCGCCTATGCGGGCTACGGTGTCGACCGCACGCACGCTTTTGAGGATTCGCTGGGCGACCTGCTGGAGCAGCTGGTCGCCCACCTCGTGCCCCAGCGTGTCGTTGAGACGCTTGAACTTGTCCAGATCCAGAAACAGCAGTGCCCCGCAGCGTTTGTGGCGCACGCTGGCCGTCAGCGCCTGCTGCAGGCGGTCAACCAGCAAGCGCCGGTTGGGCAGGCCGGTCAGGGGGTCCTGAAACGCCATTTGGCGGATGGCTTCCTCGGCACCTTTGCGGCTGGTGATGTCCATCAGCGTGCCTACCATCCGCAGCGGTTCGCCCTGCGGGCCGCTTTGCACTACTTTTCCGCGGCTGCTGAGCCAGATCCAGCGGCCATCGCGGTGCTGCACACGGTATTCGGCTTCAAAAAACGGGGTCTGGCTGGCCAGGTGCCGCCGCATCTCATTGAGCGCGTGGGGCAGGTCGTCCAGGTGAACCCATTCGGTCCAGGACTTGCAGTTTTCCATGTCCTGGGCGCTCAAGCCCAGAATGGCCCGCGCGCGCGCGTCCATCTCATAGCGCAAGGCCTGCGTCGGGCTCAGGTTTTGTGCCCAAACGCCAAGGTCTGCGCTGATCAGGGCGAGTTCAAACTGTTCGCTCATCTCGCGCAGGTGGCTCTCGGAGCGCTTGCGCCCGGTAATGTCACGCGCCATGCCCAGCTCGCCAATGATGTCGCCCAAGGCATTGCGCATGGGCACCTTGACGATCTCAAAGATTCCGGGGTCCTTGCCATCCGGACTCGGCAATTCTTCTTCAAAAGTTGCCGTCTGGCCGCTCCACAACGTGCTTTGGTCGGTGCGAGCCAGGCGCAAGGCGATCTCATTGCCCGCAAAATTGGCATCGGTTTTGCCAATGATATGGGCCGCCGTGTCACCAAAATGATGCTCAAACGCGGTGTTGCAGGCCTGGTAAGTGCCCGAGGCGTCTTTCAGCCAGACCAGGTCAGGAATGGTATGAACCACGGCGCTGAGCAGCATCGCTGTGTCGTCCAGTTTGACCTGGGCGTTGTGCAGCTCGGTGATGTCCTCCACCGTGCCTTCAAAATACAGCGTGGCGCCGCTGTCATCCTTGACGATATGGGCGTGCTCGCGGATCCAGATGCGCTCGCGCGTGTTGTGGCGGTAAATTTCGGAAACAAAATCCACCACCCGCCCGTCGGCCTGAAGCAATGCCTTGAACTCGTCGCGCCGCCCCGGCTCGACGTACCATTCGATTGCAATGTTGTTGACCGCAGCCAGCATTTCTGCCTCAAGCGCGTAACCGTTGAGGCGAACCAGGGCTGCGTTGGCACGCAGTTGGCGGCCTTCAGGCGAGGACCGGTAGGCCCCAATGGGCAGCAAGTCAAACAGCGTTGAGAAAGGTTCGGCGGCCATTGAGGGGGTTTTGCTGCTCTATTTTTAGAACCTTGAGTCTAGCCCGCAAGCCGCACAAATGCTGTGTATTTTGTCTCGAAATGGGTGGTAACTACCTGCCATATACGACATTCAAGGCTGCGGGCACGGCGCCGGATGCCCCTGAATCCGCGCAAAAAACCGCAAAACCTTACAATAGGGGCCTTCCCGAAGGCCCCATGAACGCTCCCGCTCACGTCACCGCACCGGTTGCCAAAGACGTCTCCTTTTTCGCCCGCGCCGCCAAGCCGCTGACCAGTTACCGCAAATACTGGGCCGCGCGTTTTGGCACGGCCAAATTTTTACCCATGTCCCGCAAAGAGATGGACCTGCTGGGCTGGGACAGTTGCGACATCATCCTGGTCACGGGCGACGCCTATGTGGACCACCCCAGCTTCGGCATGGCGGTGATCGGGCGGATGCTGGAAGCGCAGGGTTTCCGCGTGGGCATCATCGCCCAGCCGGATTGGACCAGCGCCGAGGCCTTCCGCTCCTTAGGCAAGCCCAATCTGTTCTGGGGCGTGACGGCCGGCAACATGGACTCCATGATCAACCGCTACACGGCGGACCGCAAAATCCGCAGTGACGACGCGTACACACCAGGTGACGTGGGCGGCAAACGGCCGGACCGCGCCGCCATTGTGTATAGCCAGCGCTGCCGTGAAGCCTTCAACGGCGTGCCCATCGTGTTGGGCGGCATAGAAGGCTCGCTGCGTCGCATTGCACACTACGACTATTGGAGCGACAAGGTGCGCCGCAGTATCGTGGTGGACGCCAAGTGCGATTTGCTGCTGTACGGCAACGCTGAGCGCGCGATTGTCGAAATCGCGCACCGCCTGGGTGCGAAAGAGCCGGTACACACCATCACCGACGTGCGCGGCACTGCCTTCGTGCGCAGGCCCGATGACGAGACCCGCCTGGGCTGGTTTGAGATTGATTCAACCGACGTGGACGCGCCAGGCCGGGTTGAGTCGCACATCAACCCCTACATGACCACGTCGGAGCAGGCGGCGGGGCAGGGCAGCAGTTGCGCCAGGGAAGATGCAGAAAACAATGCGGCACAGGTCAATCCCTTGATTACTCCTATAAATATAGCAAGTAGTCTATATAACACGAGAGCTAGAGGCCAAATTGATGCTAAATTTGCCTCTGAGAGTATCATTTCCTTCGTAAAAAACCCAAATTGGGTATCCAAAGCCGCGACTGGCAAGCTCAATGTGCCACCGCGCGACAGAAGTGTGATCCGCCTGCCGGCCTATGAGCAGGTGCGCGCTGACCCGGTGCTGTACGCCCACGCCAACCGCGTGCTGCATTTGGAGACCAACCCCGGCAACGCCCGCGCGCTGGTGCAGGCGCACGGCGAGGGCACTACGGCCAGAGACGTGTGGATTACCCCACCGCCGATCCCGCTGACCACCGCCGAGATGGATTTCGTCTTCGATCTGCCCTACGCCCGCAGCCCGCACCCGGACTACGCCGATGCGGATGGCAGCCATGACCACGCCACCAAAATCCCCGCGTGGGAGATGATTCGCTTCAGCGTCAACATCATGCGCGGCTGCTTTGGCGGCTGCACGTTTTGCAGCATCACCGAGCACGAAGGCCGCATCATCCAGAGCCGCAGCGAAGACTCGGTGATCAAGGAAATTGAAGACATCCGCGACAAGGTCAAGGGCTTCACCGGCACCATCTCCGACCTGGGCGGCCCCACCGCCAACATGTACCGCATTGGCTGCAAAAGTCTGGAGATCGAATCCGCCTGCCGCAAGCCGAGTTGCGTTTACCCCGGCATTTGCAGCAACCTGAACACCGACCACACGCCGCTGATTCACATGTACCGCCGCGCGCGCGGGCTCAAGGGCGTGAAGAAAATATTGATCAGCTCGGGCCTGCGCTACGACCTGGCGGTGCAAAGCCCCGAGTACGTGAAGGAACTGGTCACCCACCATGTCGGCGGCTACCTGAAAATTGCGCCCGAGCACACTGAAGCTGGCCCGCTGACCAAGATGATGAAGCCCGGCATCGGCAGTTACGACAAGTTCAAAACGCTGTTCGAAAAATACAGCGCAGAGGCTGGCAAAAAGCAATTTCTCATCCCGTACTTCATCGCCGCCCACCCCGGCACCAGCGACGAAGACATGATGAACCTGGCCATCTGGCTGAAGAAAAACAGCTTCCGTGCCGACCAGGTGCAAACCTTCTACCCTTCGCCCATGGCAACCGCCACCGCGATGTACCACACCAACAAAAACCCCCTGCGCAAAATTACGAGAGACAGTGAAACCGTCGACATCGTGCGCGGCGACAAGCGCCGCCGCCTGCACAAAGCCTTTTTGCGCTACCACGACCCCAACAACTGGCCGCTGCTGCGCGAAGCCCTCAAAGCCATGGGCCGCGCCGACTTGGTCGGCAATGGCAAACATCACCTGATACCGACGTTTCAGCCGTTGGGTGATGGGGGGTATCAGTCTGCGCGGAAGAAGAATTCGACAGTGGCGACTGTGAAGACTTCGCAGCCTGTTAAAGGGCGGATGTTGACGCAGCATACGGGGCTGCCGCCGAGGAAGCAGAAGTAGCGGTATTGTCTGAACCTTGAAACGGTATTACCTAAAGGTTTCCTTTGCTCAATGAGGTGCGGGCCACTTAAGAGGCGGGCCGGGTTTGCTTTCCGGTCTTTGCGTCGAACCTTCTTTGCGCAATTAGGCGCTTGGTTGCGCCACCGAGCCCGTGTCCACGAAAGGCTTTCATTGGGTCGACAGAGTCAAGCAGTGGGCGCAAGCGCACGGCGGTGGGGCTCTGTGAACCTCCAATAGTGTCCTGCGGCAATGCAGTGGGCAGCGTTTTGAATTTTTGCATTTCTTATAGCATCCTCTTCAACCGCTCCAGTACCTCGCGGTCAATCCTGTCTTCTACCAGCACATACTGCATGTCTTCTGCGTGAAAGCGCCGCAACAATTCCAACGGCAAGTCTGGGTTCATCGGCTCATGGTTTCGTGGTTTGGCTAGTGTCCGGCGGGCTGTTCAATACACGGGCTTGTTCGAGTTGCCGCAAGTCATCCATCTCGTTGAAAACGCGATGCGGTGCCCGCAGCACGCCGTGC